>DATDXD010000008.1:0-18004 GCA_036517275.1 Minisyncoccota bacterium | reverse complement strand
TGATGGACTTCACCATTTAATTTGGGAAGTTGTAGACAACTCAATTGATGAGGCAATGGCTGGATACGCCAAAAATATTTCAGTAACTTTGCTTCCTGAACACAGAGTTGAGGTAACGGACGATGGTCGCGGTATTCCGGTGGATACTCACAAACAAACCAAAAAATCCGCACTTGAAACAGTTCTTACAACTTTGCATGCCGGAGGAAAATTTGGTGGTGCGGGGTACAAAGTTTCCGGAGGTCTTCATGGTGTTGGTGTTTCTGTGGTAAACGCCCTTTCTTCGTATTTGCGGGCGGAGGTTTGCAGAGATGGCGAGCTTTGGGCACAGGAATACCATCGCGGGAAGCCTAAAGCAAAAGTGCAAAAATTGGGCAAATGTGGAAATTCTGGCACAACAATAATTTTTGAACCGGATCCAGAAATTTTTTCTCCACAAGATGGAAGCAAAATGCCTGATTATGACAGAAAAAGAATTTTGGAAAGATTGCGTCAGCAAGCGTATTTGACCAAAGGAATAAAACTTTCTTTTAACGACGAACGCGAAGAAAAAAAGGAAGAACATTTTTCCTATTCATTTTATTTTGAAGGCGGAGTGGCTTCATACGTAAATTATATAAACGACGGATTAAATCCCAAGCATGACCATATTTTTTACGCGCAAAAAGAAGTTGACGATATAATGGTTGAAGTTTCTTTGCAGTATGTTGACGACTTGCAGGCTCGTATTTTAGGTTTTGCAAACAACATTTACAACCCAGAAGGGGGAATGCATATTACGGGTTTTCAAACCGCTTTAACTCGTTCTCTTAATTCTTACGCTCGGAAAAATAATTTTATAAAAGAATCAGAAGATAATTTAACAGGAGAAGATGTCCGCGAAGGTCTTACCGCGATTGTGGCGTTGAAACTCAGAAATCCTCAATTTGAAGGTCAAACCAAAGCGAAACTTGGAAATCCGGAAGCAAGGACGGTTGTAGAATCTATTTTTGGGTCTACCTTTGGAGAATATTTGGAGGAAAACCCGCAGGACGCTCGCGCTATTTTGGAAAAAGTTATTTTGGCATTGAAAGCGCGCAAAGCAGCAAAAGCCGCCAAAGATACAATCCTTCGCAAGGGAGCTCTTGAGGGACTTGCGCTTCCGGGCAAGCTTGCGGACTGTCAGTCACGGAACGCGGCGGATTCCGAAATATTTATTGTAGAGGGTGACTCCGCCGGTGGTTCGGCAAAACAAGCGCGCGATAGAAGGTATCAGGCAATTCTTCCTTTGCGGGGGAAAATTTTAAATGTTGAACGCGCGAGATTGGACAAAATGCTGACATCAAACGAAATAAAAGCGCTGGTGATCGCTTTGGGTGCGGCGATCGCGGAAAACTTTGATATCAGTAAATTGCGTTACCATAGAATTGTGATAATGACAGATGCCGATGTTGATGGCGCGCATATTCGTACGCTTCTTCTAACACTTTTTTATAGATATTATTTTCCACTTTTACAGCAAGGATATATTTATATTGCCCAGCCACCGTTGTATAAAATTCAAAAAGGCAAAGAATCTTTTTACGCATACTCCGATACAGAGAAAGATAAAATTTCAAAAGGAATGGATAATCCAAACATTCAGCGATACAAAGGTTTGGGTGAAATGAATCCGGAACAACTGTGGGAGACAACAATGGACCCCAAAAACCGGATCCTACTTCAAGTTACAATTGACGACGCCAAAGAAGCCGACAAAATTTTTGATATTTTGATGGGCGATGAAGTTGCCCCGCGAAAACTATTTATTCAGACTCATGCCAAGACAGTAAAAAATTTGGATATATAGAATTTGCACATTTTCCCTTTTCGTGTACAATGTATTTATAGTCAAATAAAGCCCCACAGGGCTTTTAAAAAAGCCAAAATTAGCTTTAAAATATGTTTTCTAAAATATCAAATTATCTAAAAGACGTAAAATTGGAAATGCGGAAGGTGGATTGGCCCACGCGCAAAGAGTGGATTCGACATACAATTATGGTAATTGTGGTTACTTTGGTTGTGGCGATAATTTTGAGTATGTTTGATTTGTTGTTTACAGGGTTTTTAAGAAATATTATTTAATGGTTAAACAAACATCTGAATTTGGAAAAAATTGGTACGCCATTCATACGTACTCTGGATATGAGGATGCTGTTGCTCGCAACTTGCGCCAGAGAATTGAATCGCTGGGGATGGAAAATCAAATTTTTCAGGTGGTGGTTCCAAAGGAGAAAAAAATTAAAATAAAAAACGGTAAACGGGTAACCGTGGAAGAAGAAATTTATCCCGGATACGTGCTTGTTGAAATGGTTGTAACTGATGCGTCGTGGTATGTGGTAAGAAACACCCCAAGAGTTACCGGATTTGTGGGTTCCGGCACCACACCAACTCCGCTTTCACAAGAAGAAGTGGACGCACTTTTTGCGATAATGGGCAAAGAAGAACCGACACACAAAATTGACTTAAGTATTGGAGATACGGTAAGAATTAACGAAGGTCCGTTTAGGGACTTTGAAGGAAAGGTTAGCGAAATAGACGAAGCAAGAGGCAAAGTGAAAGTTTTAGTTTCTATATTCGGAAGAGAGACACCGGTGGAACTGGACTTTTTACAGGTTAAAAAACTCTAATGGCTAAAGCGATAAAAATAATTTTAAAAATACAAATTCCGGCGGGCAAGGCAACACCAGCTCCGCCTATTGGTACTGCCTTGGGTCCGCATGGGATAAACATTGGGGATTTTGTAAAAAAATTCAATGATGCAACCCGCGATATGGGTAGCGATATAGTTCCCGCGGAAATTACAATTTATCAAGACAGGACTTTTGATTTTAAACTCAAAACTCCTCCAGCATCTGATCTTTTGCGAAAAGCAGCTGGTGTGGAAAAGGGTGCTGCAAATCCTTTGACTGGAAAAGTTGGAAAAGTAACTCGCGACAAAATTCGCGAAATTGCCGAGCGTAAAATGGAGGACTTAAACGCAAACAACGTTGAAGCAGCGATGAAAATAGTTGAAGGCACAGCCCGCTCAATGGGGATTGAAGTTGCTAAGTAGCTCCGACTATAACGTCGGGGTTATCCACAGCTAATTTTTTTCTCTTGCATGCTACTCTCTTTGTAGAGGTTTTTTGAGGTGATTTGTGAGTAAACCGACAAAGCGTGAGTTTAGGGCAATACAAACACTTTTTTATTCCACCAGAAGTACTTGTGATAGGTTGCGGACAGCCACAACACTATGGAGTCCGGAGCCGGAAAATCGTCCACTGGGCGCTGGATACAACGGAGCACCTTCCGGTGTTCCGTCGTGTGATGAGGTTGGGCATTTGATGGTAGAAGGGCATTGTGTTCGAACTATTCATGGGGAAGAAAACGCGATTTTAAATTGTTCCAATTTCGAAAAACTTATTGGCGGAACTGCTGTTGTGTTGGGCACACCTTGTTACAAATGCGCAATCAAATTGGTTCAAGTGCAAGTTAAAAAAATTGAGTATTACGGAACTTACGCAAATGCTCAAGGAGCGGAGCATATCAAAGAACTTTTCGAAAAAGCTGGAGTAGAATGGTCTTGTTATTCTACGGAAGAGTTGATGATGTTTTTGAGCAAAGGCATTGGAATTTTACGGTCCAAAGGTGGAGCGTTAAAAGATTTTCCAGATGATTCCTTTATTTTTACAAGCTAGTTTATGGTGGGGGAAACAATGAACGGAAAATATATAGTATTTGAAGGCTGTGAGGGTTCCGGAAAAGACACGCAAATGGAAATGCTTGCAAATGTGTTGCAGTGGGGTAAGAAATATTTTGTGGCCGTTACTAAGGAACCTGGCGGTACACCGGCCGGAAAAAAATTCAGAGCATTTTTGTTGAATGAGGAACGTATTCCTGCCATTGGAGAAGTTTTTTTGTTCTTGAATGACAGGGTTTTGAACGTTTATTCTTTTGTTATTCCAAATCTTAAAGCTGGTAGAGTTGTGTTGCAGAACAGAGGACCAGGCAGCACATTTGCGTATCAGCAAGCAAGCGGTTTTAAAGACATAAATTTTTTGAAACAAGCAAATACTAGAGCAATGCAAGGAGTGGAAATTGATTTGAATATTTTGTTGGATATTGATCCAAGAATTGGTTTTCAAAGAAAGAAAGAAAATGGAATCGATATAAACGCTTTTGAGGCAAGACCAATTGAGTATCACGACGCTGTCCGCAGAAATTATTTAGAACAGGCAAAAGCTGACCAAGAACATTGGATAGTAATTGATGCTACACCACCAGACAAAGATTTTATTCACAAACAAATTTTACAAATAATTTCCGAAAAATTGGGGCTCTAGACAGAGCCCTTTTTATTTTGTAATATTTTTTCTGGAGGTGACGATTGAAAAACAAACAATATAAGCCAGATTTTTTACCAGAACGATGGACGCTTGGTGAAAGATATTCTCTCCAGCCGTTTGCAACTAATTTAGACGGGCTGGTTACTTGTTTGCGAAACCTTCCCCCAGAGATAGTGGGGGCTTTGTGTTCTAGAGCAAGCCGTGCCAATGAATACTTGTTGCGTGTGTTCTATGACGAATATTTATTGCCGATTATAAAAGGAGAGGACATAAAACTTGCCAAAGAGTTAGAACACACGATTAATTTTTTGCACAATCATGGTTTCAAAAATATTTTAAACAATCAACGCGCTCAACAGTTTTACGCGCGATGGCTCGCGCAGTATGGAGACGATTCCATAGCGCAAATCACGGGAACACATGTGGTATGTTGGGGTATTTCTCAGGTGGCGATGAAGTTTGTGGAGGACCAAAGAATCGGTTTGGAGCCGATTGAAAAATCAACGCGCTTCGTGAACTTTGGTAAAAAAGTTAACGGAAAATATCTTTACTATACTCCAAAGCCAGATCTTGAGCGTTTGGGATTGCTTGAAGAATACAAAGCAACGCTTGATAATCTTTTTGACACTTATGTCGCTCTATTGCCGCGGCTTATGATATGGCTCAAAAAAAATTTTGACGAAAAAGATTCTGTTTTGGAAAAAAAAGCGTTTGATGCCTTACGCGGACTTTTGCCAATGGCGACATTGGGACAGGTGGCATTTCGGGGCAATGCGCAAGCGTTTGAGTATTTGATAAACCGAACAGCAAAACATCCTTTGGGAGAACTTCGCTGGTTTGCGGAAGCGTTGAAACAAGAATTGGATAAAGAAATTCCGTCTTTGCTCTTGCGTCTTTCTGATGAAAAATCGCAGAAATATCAAGAATATTTGAATGAACGATATGATGCTGTGCATAAAGAGTTGCCGAGGATACGATTTAGAGATGAAATCAAAACAGGAGTTGAGTTGGTAGAATTTGATCCATTGTCTGAAGATAAAATTTTGACAGGCATTATTTTTAAAGAAAGCAATTATTCTTGGGACGAAGCGAGACTTGTGATAGGATCATTATCTTTTGAAAATAAAAAAAAGTTGTTTTCAAAATATTTATTAAATAGAAACGCTCGCTGGCAAAAAGTAGGCCGTGCGTTTGAAAATTCTTATTTGCGTTTTGAGATTGTGATGGATATAGGAGCGTATCGCGATTTACATAGACACAGAATGATGACACAAGAAAGACAAAGATTTTCCACACATCACGGATACGAAGTTCCAGAGGAAGTGCAAGAAGCTGGTTTGAGTGCGCAATTTTCTGAAGCGCTGGAAAAAACCAAAGAGTTATTTAAAAAGCTGGAAGCTGAAGACGTTGAGCTTGCTCAATATGTTGTTCCTCTTGCTTATCGTATTCGTTTTTATCAATATCAGAATTTTAGACAGTTGTTTTGGGAAACTGAATTGCGCACCGGCTCACAAGGGCATCCCAACTATCGTTTTATTGAACAGGAAAAATACCGGCTTGTAAAAGAAAGATTTCCGCTGATTGCCGAATTTATGCTTGTGGATACAAATCAATACAATGTTGCGCGCAGAGGCACAGAAGAAAAAACAGAAGAAAAAGAAAAAAAGATTTTAGAAGGGTTAAAATAATTTAACGGCTCGCTACTGGCGAGCCGTTTTGTTTTGTGTTATGAATGTAATCAGAAATTCTTTGATTTGAGGAGTTGACATGATTGTTGTGACAACTGCTATTTCTGGTTCGGCTGAAATGGACCACCTTACAAATATTGTTTTGTATGCGGAGAAAATAGGAAAGAAAGCAAAAATTTTTAACGTTGCCGACTTATTTTTTGAACAAGCGCAAAAAATAAAAGAAAGGATAACAAGGAGAAAAGTTTTAAACACCAAATCTCAAACAATGGCAGCTCTGCAAAGTTCGGTTTCAGAACGGCTTATTAGGGAACTTCCACAATGGACTGGGACAGACTCTTTGGCGATTATAAATGTTCACGCAACATTTTATAGAAAAGGAGTATTCAAGCGAGGCTTTAATAGTTACTATTTAAGTCAATTTAACGCGGATATTTATGTAAATTTACTTTCTGACGCGGAGGTTGTTTTTAACAATTTATCCAAACGTTCGCAGTGGAATTTTCTTTTTGAAGACGCGAAAAAAAAGAATGTTTTAAAAAAAATAATGTTGTGGCAATCCGACGAAGTAAAAGACACGGAATCTTGGGCAGAGCGCGAGCGGAAAAAATTTTTCATAGTTCCAACTCGTTCTTCACCAGAAATTATTTACAGGATTGTTTTTGAGCCTTGGAGACAAATGTTTTACATTGGAATGCCCATTACTCATTTGCACGGCGAACAATACGCTGAAGCAAGAAATAGAATTGATAGATTAGCTGAATGGTTAAAAAAGTATGTGATTTTAATTGATCCCAGAAATGTTGAACCTCTTACTCCAGAAATGCTCGCGGTTATTGATAAAGAAATTTACCATCAAGTTGTGGTAAGAGATTTAGATTGGTTAATTCCACAGTGTGACGGTATTGTTGCTTTTCATCCAGAAGCTATTATTTCAACCGGAATGAATCATGAAATACGGGAGGTTTTTGAAACAAACGGAGAAAGTTTTGTGATTTATCCTTATGATCAAAAATCTGTGAGCCCATTTTTTATAGATTGGACAGACGAAAAATTATTTCAAAACGAAGAAGAATTCAAAATAAGGTTTTTAGAATATCTTGGCGAAGAATATTTAAAAAAGGTTGAAGAATCCGAAAAACTATGTAGTATTAAAAAAGATGGAGGTAAAGATGCCGCAAAAAAAGAAAAAGTGCGATAATACTTCGGTTGCCGCGATAGTTAAAGACAGTCAGAACCGGATTTTACTCATTGAACGCAAAAAATACAATCCCGGTTTTGCTTTGCCCGCTGGTCACGAAGATGGCGATGGCGCTGAAAAAGCTTTGATAAAAGAAATTAAGGAAGAAGTTGGGCTTGTTGTAAATTTTGCTCGCCCGCGTCTTATGATGACATTGAAAAATCCATGCAAGCGCGAAGGCGGGTCATTTCACAGATGGACAGTTTTTGATGTGTTAAAATGGAGAGGAAAAATAATAAAAGGAGATGAAGAGGTAAGAAGCTATGTTTGGGCGGATAATGAAATGATAAAAGAATTTGCTCATCGTTTGGAAGAATTTGCTGAAAAAAATAAAATATCAATCGACAACAACCATTTGTCTGATTTAGTTAAATCTACAAACGAATCTGAGTTGTGGAAACAAAGTCCGGGGCTTGAACCACCGATGTACGTACTGTTCAAGGAGTTGAAAATTATTTAAAGAAATCGGCTGCGCCTTGCGCAGCCGATTTATTGTTTTGTATAATTACTCCATGAAATCCGTTGTATTTTGTTCGTCTCAAAGATTTGCCGGAGAACTTTTGGATTTTATGAATAAATTACATGATTTAGCGCAAAAAAGAGGTGTTAGAATTACAGTTTTGCACCCTCAATTTGAACGGACCGACGAAAAATACAGAAAATTGCATGAAAAGGAGCGTTTGGAAAGTCCTTCGTACAAAGCGGAGGTTGCCGGTTGGGTGTACGATCATCTTTTCCGCAAAGTTAAAGTGGCAGATGTTTGTTTTGTTTTTAACAAAAATGGATATGTGGGGGCAAATGTGGTGGGGGAACTTTTCGCCGCGGCGGTGCTTGGAAAAATGGTTTACGCGCTGGATCAAAAAACTTTAATGGGACATTATCCGCACGATCTTTACCACGAGCCCTGCGTTGAAAAACTAATTCACGAAATTGTTCAAACACCAGAGGAGTTGCTAGATCGTTTGAGTTAATATATATTTAAACGATGAAAGTTAGAGTTTTGGCTTTAGTTATTTTGATAATCGGCATATTTGCCGGTTATTATGATTGGGTAAAACCTTTTCGATTGGGACTTGATTTACAGGGTGGGACACATCTTGTATATGAAGCGGATGTTTCCTCCGTGCTTGGAGAAGAAAACGAATCAATGGAATCTTTGCGCGATGTAATTGAACGCCGAGTGAATTTGTTTGGTGTTTCGGAACCAATAGTACAAACTCAAAAATCGGGAAATTCTTACCGTCTTGCGGTTGAACTTGCAGGAGTTTTTGATATAAAAGAAGCAATAAAATTGATAGGTGAGACCCCATTTTTGGAATTTAAAGAAATTCCAGATTCTGTTAGGAACGCCAAAGAAAAACCAGAATCTGTTTCTTTTGAACAATTTGTATCTACTAATTTAACTGGAAAATACGTAAAAAGAGCATCTTTGAATTTTAATAACATTGGTTCTCCAGAAATATTTTTGGAATTTACAGGCGAAGGCGGGGATTTATTTGAAAAAGTAACCGAAAGAAATGTTGGTTTGCCGCTTGCGGTATTTTTGGACGGCGCGCCGATTAGTTCGCCAACTGTTCAACAAAAAATTTCCGGCGGGCAAGCGCAAATAACTGGACAATTTACACTTGCGGAAGCTAAAGAGTTGGTTGGCAGATTTAATGCCGGCGCGTTGCCTGTGCCAATTTCTTTGATTTCTCAACAGAGTATTGGTGCTTCGCTTGGACAAGATTCTCTTGCGAGATCGCTTCGGGCTGGAATCTGGGGGACTCTTTTTACGGCAATTTTTATGCTTTTTTGGTATCGTCTTCCCGGAGTTGTTTCTGTATTCGCGCTTCTGGTTTACGCGTCAATCACATTATTTTTATTTAAAACAATTCCCGTAACGCTTTCGTCTGCTGGAATTGCGGGATTTATTTTATCTATAGGAATGGCGATAGATGCTAATATTTTGATATTTGAACGAATGAAAGAAGAATTGCGCGAAGGCAAAGATTTGGACATCGCTTTGTTTGAAGGTTTTCGTAGGGCGTGGACCTCAATACGTGATTCCAATGTTTCTAGTTTGATAACAGCGTTTATTCTCTATTGGTTTGGCACAAGTTTGGTGAAAGGGTTTGCGCTTACTTTGGGAATTGGAGTTTTGATTAGTATGTTTAGCGCGATTACTGCTTCGCGTTTATTCTTAAAAGCGCTTCCACGTTTTTCACGCGAAAAATTAACCCGCTTCCTTTACGGAAGTGGGTTCGGAAAATAATTATTTAAGAATTTTATTATCTTTATATTCTTGTATTTTTTTTAATTCTACATCAAGGCATTTTTTTATATAGATGATGACAATAGAAAATATTCCAATCGCCACAACAGTTATCAATGTGATCATATTCAAACACCTTTTCAAGTCTTGTTGTAATTTAACAATAATACAAAAATTTGTCAAATTGAAATTTGATTGCGAGCACGGTAACTTTATTGGATGAGATTTTTGGTTTTTATCTTTATTTCATTTTTCTTTTTTGTTTTTTCCTATGTTTACGCGAGTGTTATTGTGTCAGAAATTATGTACGATCTTGAGGGGGCGGATACAGGAAGAGAATGGGTGGAGGTTCAAAATGATGGGGGCGCTGTTGATTTGACGGGCTGGAAATTTTTTGAGGGCGGAGTTAACCATGGGCTTACTTTGGTTCAAGGCGATATTTCTTTGTCGCAAAATAGTTTCGCGGTTATTGCGGACAATGCGGAAAAATTTCTTTTGGATTGGCCTGGATTTTCCGGAACTTTATTTGATAGTTCTTTTTCTCTTTCAAACACGGGCGAGACGATTGTTTTGCGAAATTCCGAACTTGCCGAAGTTGATTCGGTTGCGTATTTGTCCGAATGGGGAGCGAATGGCGATGGAAAATCGTTGCAGAAAAACGGCAGTGAGTGGATTGTTTTTGCTCCGAACCCAGGATTAGAAAAAAAAGAGTTAATTATTGAAAATAATACTTTAGAGCAGAATTTTCCTTCGGAAAATTCTGCGGTTAAATCAGGAAGTGTTCCCCCTCTTTCTCCTGTTCCGTTTTCATCTTATGCTGGCGAAGATAAATCTGTGCTTGCTGGAGCAGAAGTATATTTTGAGGGACAAGTAAAGGGTGTGGCAGATGACTTGATTAATACCGTTAGATTTTCGTGGAATTTTGGAGACGGAATAGTGGGCGAAGGCAAGAACATAAAACATACATTTCAATATCCGGGAACTTATATCGTAAATTTAAATACTTCTCTGGGTAATTATTCGTCGTCCGATTTTTTAAAAGTTGATGTTTCTCCGGCAAAATTGATTTTTTCGGAAATTAAGCCCGGTGATTGGGTTAAATTAAAAAACGATTCAAATAAAGTTGTTGATATTTCAGGTTTTGGTATTCAAGTTAACGATTCAAATATTTTTTATTTTCCAAAAAATTCCGGTTTTGCCGCGAATTCTTTTTTAATTTTGGATTCTTCAACGCTCAATATTGAAATTCCAGATAATGGAGAAGCTAAAATTTTATATCCAAACGGTAAAATTTTAACCTCTTTTAAAATAAAAGAACCGGCTCCGACATCGGTCGGGGGTACTCCCTCTCCTCTTACAGTAAAAGGAGGTGTTAAGGGGGGTGGAGTTAATGGATTGGAAGAAGAAGGCGAAGCCTCCGCTATAAACTCACAATCCAACACATCTTTCTGGTCCGAAATAAAATGGCTGGTCTTCGGTGTTTTGGGTGGTGTTATGGCTGGTTTTGTTTACCTTTTTTTAAAGCGACACTTTAAAGCTTCGCCAGCGTTATAATAAGCATAAATGAATGAAAAAACACAAAAACAGAGAGTATTAGTGTTCTCTACCTCTTATTTTCCTTTTGTGGGTGGGGCGGAGGTGGCACTAAGGGAGATGGCGAAACAACTTTCGCCAAAGTTTGATTTTTTCATAGTAACCTCTAGGTTTAAAAGAAGTTTGCCAAAAATTGAAAAGGTTGCCGAAGGCACTATTGTTCGTTTGGGTTTAGGAAACATTCTAGACAAATATTTACTTATGCCTTTGGGATTTTTTTGGGCTCTGCGGCGCCCAGGTATTTTATTTGGGCTCGACATTTCCGCGGGTTCTATGATTCCAGCGGTTATTAAGATTTTTTATCCAAAACGATTTTTTGTTTTAAATATTCAATATGGATATGGCGATGAACGATTAAAAAAAGGAAGGTGGGGGTTGATGAATTTGGGATTTCGCTTAATGCTTTCCCAAGCGGACACAGTTACAGCGATTTCTAATTATCTTTTGGACACGGCCAAAACTTACGGATACAAAGGACATTCGGAGATTATTCCAAATGGATTAGATTTAAATAAATTTCCGAAAAATGATTTTCCAAAAAACAAAAAAACCATAATTACAACCTCTAGGCTTGTTTATAAAAATGGGGTTGATATTTTAATTCGAGCAATCGCACAAGTTAAAGAAAAAATACCAGATGTAAAATGTTTAATTTTGGGCGAAGGTCCAGAAGAAAAAGCGTTAAAAAGTTTAACAGCAAAACTCGATATTTTAGATAATGTGGAATTTCTTGGCACAATTGGTCAAGAAAAAATATCCGAGTATTTGGCATTGGCCGATATTTTTGTCCGCCCTTCTCGATCGGAGGGGCTGGGTATTTCGTTTCTTGAAGCCATGGCAGTGGGGTTGCCAATAATTGCGCCACCGATTGGCGGGATTCCAGATTTTTTGAAAGATGAAAAAACTGGATTGTTTTGCAAGCCGGAGGATCCACATGATTTAGCCGAAAAAATTTTAACCTTGTTTAGAAACGAAACACTCGCTAAATCTATAGTTGAAAATAGTCAAAAGATGATAAAAGAAAGATTTTTGTGGGGAAAAATTTGTGAAAACTACGAAAATATTTTTAAGCTCAAAAATAGTCGCCGAATTTTAATTTGCACGGGGATTTTTCCTCCTGATATCGGAGGACCCGCAACGTACAGCAAGATTTTGCTTGATGAATTGCCGAAGCGCGGGATAAACGTAAAAGTTTTGAGCTTTGGTTCGGTATTGCATTTACCAAATTTTATCCGCCACTTGATTTATGGTTTGCGGATTTTAGTCCACGGCAGAAGTTGCGATATGGTTTTCGCCCAAGATCCTTTTTCTGTTGGTTTTCCCGCCGCAGTGGCTGCGTTTATTTTACGAAAAAAGTTTTTGCTTAAAGTTGTGGGAGATTATGCTTGGGAACAGCATCAACAAAGAAATGGAGCAAGTTTTTTTACTCCTGACGACTTTCAAAAAGAAAAATTAGATTTTTTTACTGAATTTCAAAGAAAAATTCAAAAATTTGTGGCAAGACAAGCAAACTTAATAATTACTCCGAGTAATTATCTCAAAAAAATTGTCGGAATGTGGGGGGTGGATTCAAACAAAATTCGAGTTATTTACAACTCTTTTAAAGCACCTGAATTAGGTGTGTCCAAAGAAGATGCCAAAAGAAAATTGGGTTTGTCGGGAAATATTTTAGTTTCCGCAGGAAGAAATGTGCCATGGAAGGGGTTTCAAACATTGCGGGATATTATGCCGGAAATAGAAAATAAATTTTTAGACACCAAATTGTTTATTTTCCATAACGAGCCCAGAGAGAATCTTTTCTTACATCTTCGCGCTGCGGACGTGTTTGCGCTGAATACCGCCTACGAAGGCTTTTCACATCAAATTTTGGAGGCTATGGCACTGGGGGTGCCTGTGGTTACCACCAATATTGGAGGAAACCCTGAAATCGTCCGCGACAGCGAGAATGGATTTTTGGTAGATTTTAATGATAAAAAAGCGTTGAAGGAAAAAATATTCGAATTGTTAAGCAATAAGGACTTGGCTGGCAAATTTTCAAAAAATGCCAAAATTTCTGCGGACCAATTTACAAAAGAACGAATGATTAACGGTGTTCTGGAGGCGTTTACAATAGTATGAAAGTTTTAATGATTAGTGGAGACGAATTGGTTCTTAATACTTCTTCGTCTGTGGCAAAGAGAGTGATTGAGTATGGAAAAACATTTGGAGAATTAGACATTGCGCTTTTAATTTATCCGAAGTTAGGCGACACGGAGCTTTCGCCGGAAACACGAGTGTTTGTAACACATGGAAAGTTTTTGCGATTTGTTCGTGGGTGGTTGAGGGCACGAAAGTTAATGAAAATAAAAAAATATGACACGATTACCGCGCAAGATACTGAACGATCATTTATTGCGTGGTTACTTTCAAAAGAATTTGGCGTGCCGTGGCAGATGCAGATTCATACTGATATTTTAAGCCCGTATTTTTCCAAACATTCTTTTTTTGATTGGTTGCGGGTTAAGTTGGTTAAGTTTTTAATCCCGCGCGCAGATGGTATGCGCGTTGTGTCACAGCGTATTAAGGATTCTATACTAAGGACTATTGACTACGGACTATCAACCAAAATAACAGTGTTGCCGATTTTTTTGGACATCATCAAAGTTAGAAATACGCCGGTCAAAATTGATGTGCACGAAAAATACGGGCGAGACAAGTTTATTATTTTAATGCCAACCCGATTAAACAAAGAAAAGAATATCGGTATGGCGTTGGAGGCGATGAAAAAATTGATGAAAAATAACTTATCTTCACTTTTGCTTATCATTGGTGATGGTCCCGAAAAAGAAAATTTAAAACTAAGGACCATGAACTACGGACTATCAACTAATAATGTGGTTTTTGAAGACTCGGTTAATTTTGAAACACTGATTTCGTATTACAAAACAGCCGATGTTTATCTTTTGACTTCTGTGTACGAGGGTGGCGCGCGCGCTCCTCGGGAAGCGTTGGCTGCAGGATTACCGGTGATTATGACTGATGTGGCTCCGGCAAACGAAGATATTATCCACGAACAAAACGGACTTGTAATTCAGGTGGGAGATAGCGCCGAACTTGCGCGTCAACTTGAACGTTTGATGATTGATCCGGAATTTTTAGCACGTATCAAAAAAGGCGCGGAAGCTTCGTTTCCAAATCCCAAAACAAAAGAAGATTATCTTGTTCGTTATAAGTTTCTCTTGCAAAATTTAAATTAATCTGTTACTTTTTACACAGATTTAAGTTTAAATATTCAGATTCAGGAAAAAGAGGTCTTATGAAAGTATTGGTAACTGGAGGGCAAGGTTTTATCGGAAGTCATGTGGTGAGAAAATTACTTGAACATGGTCACAGAGTGGTTAGTTTTGACAGGTATTTTAAAAAGTGGGTTCCGGATATTGAAAACTTTATTGGTGATGTGCGCGATGAAAAAGCGATTGATCAGGCGGTTTACACAACCGACGCGGTAATTCATCTTGCTGGAATTTTGGGAACCGCGGAGACCTTACAGCACATTAAAGAAACCATTGATATTAATATAAACGGAACAATTGGTATTTTTGAAGCAATACGGAAATATAATAGGCGCTGTGTGTATATTACACTTCCGGATGTTTGGCAGAATCCTTATTCAATTACCAAGCGCGCCGTGAAGGACTTCGCGCTTTATGTTTACAACAAAGAACTTGGCACCGAAATTCAGGTGGTTCGAGGGTTCAATGTTTATGGCGAAGGACAAAAATATAAGCCCGTGCGAAAATTTGCCCCAAGTTTTATTATTCGCGCGTTGCTTGGAGAAAAGTTGCAGGTGTTTGGTGATGGTTCGCAACTGGTGGATTTGGTTTATGCTGGCGATACTGCGGAAATTTTAATTCGCGCGATGGAGGCGGACAAAGTTGCTGATGAAGTGATTGATGCCGGTTCCGGCGAAGGAGTTCCAATTATTGAAGTGGCAAAAATTATTTCAAAGATGACAGGCGCCGATATTGAGCATCTGCCAATGCGAAAAGGCGAGACTTCAAAAGCAATTATTCGCGGAGATGTATCAACACTTGAACGTTGGCTTGGAAAGTATGAATTTATTTCTCTGGAAGAAGGAATGACTCGAACAGTTAATTGGTACAAAGAACACTATAAAGAATTGATTTAAAAATTTAAAGTTTAAAGATTTAAAGTCCCCCGACCGCGGTCGGGGGACTTTTTGTATTGTTTTACGTTATATTTAAGTAATGACTAAACCAAAAGTGTGCTATATTTTGCCTTCCTACGAAGAGGGTACGGACACCCATTTTTTTTATAATTACGAACTTTTGCGCGCGATTGCGGATAAGCTTGATGTTTTTGTGATAATTGAAAAAAGCAAAGAAAAAAATAAAAAAAATATCTTTTTGGGGACGGATAAAATATATATCCAAAAATTTAAAAATCCCATTTTACGGTTTTTTGAAATTCTTTTTGTAATTAAACTCGCGCGTTTGCGCGGGTATAAAAATTTTTATTCGCATTATTCTTATTACGGAGCATTGGCGTCGTGGGTTATCGTTAAAATTTTTGGCGGAAAAGTTTTTTACTGGAACAGGGGTATGCCATGGCTTTTTAAAAGAAATTTTTTGGAAGAAAAAATTTTCCGGTTTATTTTGACCCACACAACACTTGTTACAAGTCCGGAATCTTTGGCGGAAGATTATAAAAAAATATATGGAGTAAAAGAATACCGCATATTTTCAAATTGGATTGATATTGAACGCTATAAACCAGTGGTTTCCAAAGAAGAAGCTAAAAAAAAGCTTGGGTTGGATATTACGAAAAAATATGTTCTTTTTGTGCATCATCTTTCCAAAAGAAAAGGAGCGGATTTTATAGCTCCGGTCGCGGAGAAATTTGGAGAGGGTGTTGAGTTTTTGGTGGCGGGAGACGGACCGTATATGTCGGAGCTTAAAAATGAAAAATTTAAAAACTTAAAAATTTTGGGTAAAATTTCTCAACGCGAAGTGGTACAATATTTTCATGCCGCCGACGTGTTTTTTATGCCTTCTCGTGAAGAGGGCTCCCCACATGTTATTTTGGAGGCAATGGCTTCGGGTACACCATTTGTAGCTTCCAGAGTCGGTGGAATTGAAGAACTTACACCCCCAGCGCAAGAAGAGTTTTTGTGCGAGTCGGAAAACATAGTTTGTTTTGCGGAAAAAATAAAAACGCTTCTTGTGGACACAAAAAAATACAACGACGCGAGAAACAGCATTGTGTTTTATGTTCACAGGTTTAGTAAAGAACGAGGCATAGAAGAATTTACTAATATTTTTAATTAAAAGTTTATGTTTTTAGATATTATAAAAGGAATTGCGCGCGGAAAAAGTTTATTAAGAACATTAATGAATTTAGAATTGCGCAAATTTGAGCTAAAAGGAAGGGTGTTAGATGTGGGAGGAGGAACAAATCCAAGTTATTTTGGTTTTTTTGGAAAAAAAGAAGGAACTGAAATAATAAATATTGATGGCAAATATCGCGACGAACAAGGCAATATGATTGATTTTGAAAAAGACAAATTGCCTTACAGTGAATCAACTTTTGACAAAGTGATTTTATGCAACGTACTTGAACACATTTACAATTATAAATTTTTGGTTTCAGAAGTTCGCAGAATTTTAAAAAATGATGGAGATTTGATCGGGTTTGTGCCGTTTTTAATAAATTATCACCCAGACCCCCATGATTATTTTAGGTACACCAAAGAATCTCTTCAAAATATTTTCACGGAAGCGGGTTTCGCGGATATTAAAATAAAAGAAGTGGGTTTGGGTCCTTTTTCTGTTGCTTTTAACGCGATTGCCGGCTTACCTTTTCCGAGATTTTGCAAAATTTTATATTTACCATTTTTTTATTTTTGCGATTTCTTAGTTTTAAAATTTCGCCCGAGGCTTAAAACCAGATATCCTCTCGGGTATCTTTTTACTCTAAAAAAGTAGTATGACAAAGCTTATATATATAGCTAATGTTCGCATGCCTACGGAAAAAGCCCATGGATATCAAGTCACAAAAATGTGCGAAGTGTTTTCTTTTTACGCGGATGTAAAACTTATTGTTCCCACAAGACGCGGAGAAGTAAAAAATGATTTATTTGAATATTATAACCTTCAAAAAAGGTTTAAATTTGAAAAAGTTTTTGTGCCGGATTTTATAACTTTTTCTCCTCTTTTTTTGAGAAAACTCGGTTTTTTTTTGCAAAGCTTGTTTTTTTTGTTGAGACTCGCTTTTTTAAAAGTTGAAAAAGACACGGTTGTGTATTCGCGCAATCCGGAGATTGTCTGGCTTTTTTCCAAAAGAGGGCATAAAACAATTTTTGAATCGCATAGATGGGCGGATAGCAAGGTTTGGTTGCATAAATTTTTTGTGAAAAATGCCGCGAAAGTTGTTGTTGTGACTTCTTTTTTAAAAAAACTTTATGTTGAGGCGGAGTTTAAGGATGGTAATGTTTTGGTGGCTCCAGACGGAGTGGATTTAAGTATTTTTGACGTTGATGTTTCAAAAGAAGAAGCCAGAAAAATTTTAAATTTGCCTTCAGACGATATATTATTGGGTTATACTGGTCGCACCGAGACTATGGGTATGGGAAAGGGAATATCTGTTGTAAAAGAAGTTCTTCCTCTTTTACCGTCTTTAATTCGTACGAATAGGCGAATACAATTTTTTGTTATTGAGGGGGTGGATAGAAAAAAGTTAGCCATCTATCAAAAAGCCTTTGACCTCCTTTTGATGCCATTTCCTAAAACCACCCACTACTCATACTATATGTCTCCAATGAAAATGTTTGAGTATATGGCGTCCAAACGTCCCATTGTGGCATCCGACCTTCCAAGTGTAAGAG
>DATDXD010000007.1:0-21991 GCA_036517275.1 Minisyncoccota bacterium | reverse complement strand
ACAATCACCTCCTCCCCAAGAAAGTCAAAGGCATTTTTGACAGAACCCACGTTACCCATTCCATAATCAATTATTACAACCATTCGTTAAGTATAACGCTAAAAACAGCGTGCGTGTTGCGCCAAAATATGTTACATTTTACCAATGGAATACAAGGATAAAGAGTTTGATTTGGCGAATACAAAAAAATACGCGGAAAAAAAATGGGAAATAGACAAAGCGATGGAAGAATTCTCCGCCCCATTTATTGAAGGAAAACAACTTTCCGTCCTTGATGCCTGCTCCGGAGTCGGACAAATAGCGTATTATCTCGCAAAACGAAGTCCTGAATCAAAATTTTTGGGAGTGGACCACGCGCCGTTTTATACAGAAGAGGCCCAAAAATTATACAGCGGTCAAAAAAACCTTTCATTTGAAACGGAAGATATTTACAAACTTCCCGAAAAATATCCCAAGGAGTTTGATGTTACGATAAGCCACAAAACAATCACTTGGCAACCATATTATACGGATATAATGAAGGCAATGTTCGCAGTCACCAAAAAACACATATTCATAAGCTCGCTTTTTTACGATGAAGATATTGATTTTGAAATAAACATACGGGAGTACAAAAAAGAAGGCGCCAAAGACGGATTCAATTCCCAATATAACGTTTACAGCTTTCCGCGATTTAAAGATTTTGCTTTTTCTCTGGGAGCAAAAAATATAGAAGCGCAAAATTTTGAAATAGGAATTGACGTCCCAAAACCTCCTGCGGGGCAAGTTGGCACATACACGGTTAAAACCGAAAACGGCCATCGCCTCCAAATAAGCGGAATAATTCTAATGCTCTGGAAATTCATCCGCATCGACCTCGCCTAATTATACTTAACTTAAAAGAGTCAAATTAAGATTTTTGGGCGGAAATTGACATGGTGAAGCGCGCTTTGTGATTTTGTTTGTGCATGGCGTGCGAAGTGGTATCGTCTATCTCTCCCAAAGAAAAAAACGAACGCAAAAGAAATGTTTTTGGAAGATTCTCAAATTGAATCATTGGTAAAGCCGCGCATTTCGCCATATCTGTTTTTATAAAAATTTTCTTTTCGTTATCACCAATTTCAAGCTCGCCCCCAGTATTACCCAAGGAACTTGGCGCGCTAACCATCAACGAAACCGGTTTTTTGTCTATGGATTTTACTCCGCGCAACAAAAATTTTTCATTGTCCGCCCCGCCGTTTTTACACGAAAAATAAAGCGAATCTTTTTTAAAAGTTTCTGGAAGCAATGTAACAAAACCAGTTCTCCACGACACAAAGTCCGGAGAAATAAAGTCAAATGAATAATCAATTTCAATTTTGTTTTCCGCTGGAATAATGGAAACTATTTTTTTTATCCAACCTCCTCCAGCCTGATTGCGCGAAGCGCTTCCCAGAGCGGACCTTGCCGAAACACTGATTACCCCTCCTTTATTTTCTACTTTTGGTTTTATGGCACCCAAATCGGTCATTTGCGATTTACCCGGCACCCCGATTACGCTATGGCCAGAAAAAAAGTCTACCTCAAGCCTTACGTCGTCGTAATAATCATGGAAAATACCACCAAAAATCGGCTTATGGGATATTTTTTTAAATGTTGCTGAGTTTATTGTAAGTCCTTTGTGAATGTTAAAAACAACATTCATGTCTTTGGTATCAACCTCCAAATGCCTACGGGTTTGGGTTATTTTTACGTTTTTGGCAAATGGGATATTTTTTGGTTTAAGTTTCGCTTTTTTATAAGAACTAATTTTGAAAATTTTCTCAAGCCTCTTTTCAAAATCCAAAAAACGGTTCTGCTCGATGTGTGTGCGAAAGTCGCTGGACCACAAGTAGCAAAGTTCTTTCCACAACGACGGATCGGCGATATTTTTAATATTTTCGTAAATTTTATAACAAGCGGTATTTATCGCGACACTATGCCCGGTAAGCCCCCAGCGAGTAATGTTGTATTTTTCCTGCTTTTTTACCGGTATCGGATCTTCCGGAGATTCCAAACGGATTTTATTAAAAGCGTTTTTTTTATCTTTTTCCATATTCAAAACTTGTGACGGAAAAATCAGTCGAACGTCTTTTTCCGCAGAAAGTGCTTCAAACAATTTTGCGATTCGTTCCCACTCGCCCCTTGATGCTTTGCCTTCCACCCTTGAAGCAAATCTTCTGGTGCGAAAATCGAAAATCTCGCTGTCGCTCCCGTAACAAAGCAGAAAACGCTCCGCCCCGTTGGTTTTGTGGGTTCGAATGTAATCCAAATATTCATCGAGTTCTATAACCCCGTTGACATATCGCTGAAATTTTTGGAAAGAAACAAAGTTGCCCCAAATTACCGGAATTTTTTCTTCTTTTGCGCCCAAAACAATTTGCGGATGATATTTCCATTCTTTTTTCCATTCCGGGTGATACTGTGCCGAATTGTTCCAATCCATTAAAACGGATTTGTATCCGTTTTTTTTAAAAATTTTTACAAGCCCCGCGGAATAAGCCATTTCGCTTACAGTGGCGATTTTGGGGCTGATGCCCAAAATGTTTTTATAAATTTTCCGTCCAAACGACAAGTTAAAATCATTCACCTCGGCAGGCGCCAAAGGCGCGATAATGTGCGAATATCCTTCGCCGATTAACTCGCATTTTTTTTCTTTTAAAAGTTTTTTTAATTCTTCTATCCAATCTGGATCCAGCTTTTGTATTATTTCAAGAGTTATTCCAGATGGCTGAATCGCGATTGGGTAACCGCGCTTAATTAAATTCAAAAGAGGCCAATAACATTTTTTGATAACAATAACTCTATCTTCTTCGGAAATCGAAGAAAACATTAAATTAAGATAAAATACAGAATATAAATTAAGCATAATTATTCAACTTCAATTTTGACCGTTTTTAAAGCGTTATCGGCTAATTTTACCGCAGTTTCTCGGTTATCAGCAACCGTAACAATATAAAGAGGACGATTAATATAACTAGATGGAGCCAACACATCTCCTTTAGCAAGATTTTGTAAAAACACGGCGACTTTTACCCCAAATTGTTCTTGTACATTATAAAAACCGGATATTTTTTTGATTTTTCCAGGCTTATGAAAAAAATAGCGATGCGCCCATGCTTTTTCAAATTTTGATTCAAGAATAGTCCGTGGAATACTCATGCCGCAGGCCCACCTTATTACCGCCTGCAAAGGATCAGCCCCCGTTGTGTGGGGAATAATCATTGGAAACAAAGGACTCAAACGAGACGTAATCTCAAGAACCCTAATACCATTTTTAGTAACAATTAAATCCCCCTTTGATGGACCAGAAACAATGCCCAGCGCCAGAACTGCTTTAGAAAATATTTTTTTTGCTTCCACAACAACTTTGGAAGAAAGATGCGTCGGACTGGTACTGCCGTCTTCCATAAAATAAGGATAATAGTCCGGAATATAATTCCTATCGGAAAATCCATGTATTATCACTTTCCCATTTAAAACAAAACCTTCTATTGATATTTCATTCCCATACAACAACTCTTCAACAATAACTTTTCCATCCCCAGATAAAGATCTGGCATCATTGTAAGCATTGAACCAATCTTTTTTTGAATCAACCACTCGCACACCCCGCGAACCGGAATTATCAGACGGTTTTACAACAAAAGGAAGATTTATTTTTGGAAAAGACGAATCATTAATAATTTCAAATTTTGGAATTGGTATTCCCGCATTTTGTAAAACAGTAGAACGCGCGCATTTGTTTGTTGTGTTGTGTGCCACACTTTCAGAAACCCAAGTTAAATTAAATTCTTTTGCAATTGCGCTAGCAAGCGGAGAAACTTCTATGCCAGACGCCACAACGCCCCGATATTTAAAACCGGTTTTTTTTAATTTTTCTATGCACTCTTCTTTATTTTTGTTGTTTACACTCGCGCAAAGAAATTCATCCGCGTACTGTATTGCCACAGCTTTTGGATTATAGTCTACAGCCAATGTTTTTAAACCCAACAGTGACGCTGTTTGATAAACAGGTGTTTGATGCGGACCAGCACCCAAAACAATAAGATACGAATCAGACATAATTATGTAACTCTTAAAGCCATTTTAGGTTGCTGAAAAAAAATCCTTCGATGTGAAGGATTATTAAAATAATTTCTATTGTCAACCAAAATAAGCCCCCCCATTCACATTTATGGTCTGTCCGGTAATATATGATGCCGTATCAGAACACAAAAAAACAACTGCGCTCGCTACTTCTTCCAGAGTACCAACGCGCCCAGCTGGAATGTCTGAAAAATCTTGTTTTAAAAAATCAATCTTTAAATCAACTTTTGTCATATCTGTAATCACAGTATTAGGCGCTACTGCGTTTATGGTAACACTGCGTGCAGAATAAACTCTGGCCAAAGACCTAGTCAAATTAATCAAACCCGCTTTGGAAACCGCGTAATGCACCTGATGTAGTCCTCCAGACTCTCCCGCAACTGAACTTATATTTACAATTCTTCCCCAATTTTGTTTTACCATATCCTGAATAACTTCTTGACACAAAATAAAAGGTCCGCGAAGATTTGTTGCCATCATTATATCCCAATCGTCTACTGTGATTTCTCCAAAGGTTTTTTTCTGCGCCATGCCCGCGTTGTTTACCAAAATGTTTATCAAGCCGAAATTTTTTTTAATATCCGCCACAGCGTTGTAAATACTTAGTGGAATTTTCTGATCCATCCAAACAATCATTCCTTGAACGCCATTTTCTTTGATCTCTTGAAGAACAGCAAGCGCGTCTTTTTCATTTTTATTATATGAAATAACAACATTAATACCCGCCTTAGCCAAAGCAACAGCAATCGCTTTGCCGATCCCCCTGCTCCCGCCAGTTACAAATGCGTTTTTTATCATAGTTTTTTCCTTTTTATTTAATCTGCAAATATAACTCTTGTCCGACTCAAATAGTTGCTAAAAACCACTTAGCTCGGAGAGCTAAGTGGTTGTTTTTATTTTACCTGTTGAACGGATACATTTGATCCATTCGCTGACCACCCAAAAGCATTGGGTAGGTTTCTTCGGAATAATCAATATGGCAATGAATGATTGAAGGACCTTGTTCCATAAACACATTTTTAAGTATAAAAGAAATTTGGTCTTTTTCCCAAATACTATAACCCGACATTCCATACGCTATACCGATTGCTGAAAAAGAAGGATTTTGCTTGTTTCCACATCCCGGATCGCTTCCAAAAAACTGATTTTGAAACTGTGATACAACTCCAAGCCTCCGGTTATCCAAAACAAAAATTTTAACCGGTAAATTTAATTCTCTTATGGTCGCGAGTTCTTGTATATTCATTTGAAAAGATCCGTCTCCAACAAAAACAATTCCCATTGTGTCTTTGTCTTGATCAAGCATCGCACCAATCATGGTTGGCACATCGTGTCCCATAGCGCCGTGTCCCGCAGAAGTAAGAAATCGGCGAGTTGGATAATCGTAGGTAAAAAATCTTGCCGCCAATTGCTGATGACTACCAACACCGGTGGTCACAATTACTTTTTTGCCTTTCGTATATTTATCAACAGCAGAAATAATATCGTAAGAATAAAGTTTTGGACCTTGATAAAATTGAGAAGAATGAAATTCTTGTTTCCATTCGCGCAACTGACCTATCCACTCTTCACTTCTGTGACAAACAAAAGCGCTGTGTTTTTCAAATTCCGCAAAAAAATCTTTCAAATGCATTTGAAAATGAAGACCGCCTTGTACTCTTCCGTTATTCAATTCTTTTTCATCTATATCAACGCGAACAATGGTTTTGTTTTCCATAAACGCCTTTACTTCGCTTCCTGTCTGTCTTAAATCAAACCGCGCCCCAAGCCCAATTACTAAATCCGCATTGTAAGCCGCGAGATTCGCGAAATATTCTCCAGTGTGACCCAAAAAACTGAAAGCAAGCGGATGATCTGAAGGAATAGTGCCGACACCCGGCAAACTACAAACAACGGGAATATGGCATGCTTCCACAAATGAACGAAATTCTTGAACGGTATCGGCAAGATAGATGCCGTTTCCCGCAAGAATAATCGGACGCTTTGCTGAATTAATAAGATTGTTTAATTCCACAAATGGTTTTTCATCTCCATCATAATTAAAACTGTCAATCTCAACGCTTGGTGAATATATTTCTGTGCTTTTTGCTTCTGCTTTTTGCACATCCATTGGTAAATCGCAAAGCACAGGTCCCGACCTTTCGTTTCGTGTAAGATTAAATAAATCAAAAATGGTTTTTGAAATATCATCTTCAAGACTCAACAAATGCGCTCGTTTTGTAACAGACTGATACATCCCAGTGGTATCTACTTCTTGAAATCCTGTCTGACGAACTCGTTTTTCTTTGTTAATATCTTTGGTCGCAACCTGTCCGGTAAAAACCAGCAACGGCACCGAATCATAATAAGCGTCGGCAACCGGAGTCATCACATTGGTAACACCCGGTCCAGAAGTAACCATAACCACCTGCGGAAATCCGGAAACTTTTGCGGCGCCCAACGCGGCATATCCCGCGCCCTGTTCATTCCGTGGGCAAACATATTCAATACCTTCTTTTATAAGCGCGTCCAAAAGCGGAGCAATAGTCCCGCCCGGAAAAATAAAAACCCGCTTAACCCCCACTGATTTGAGGGTTTTAGCTATAAGTTCAGCGTTTATCATAATTGTTTTTCCTTTAAAAGTGCTCCTTTTTATGTAACCAGATTTAAGCCTAAAAGTTGCGTGTCCCACACCATTGCGTTGTCAATTACTTTTTGAAAAACACAGAAAACATTTTGAGAAGTTATGCGGTTTTTTATCAACTCAAATATCTCCTTTTCTTTTCCCAAAACTGAAATTAACACAACTTCGTATTTTGAAAAATCCGCGTCTTTATAAAACCTTATTTCTTTACCGCAAAAAATTTTTCCTTTTTCTTCCGGAAACCCCGAACAAAAATCTACGCCTGAAAAATCAATTTTGTTTTTAAGTTCATTATAAATAAACTCTGAAACCGTACCCGCTCCGTAAATTAAAATCTTTTTATTTCCTGAAAAAAAGTTTTTAAGATTTTCTGATAAAACTTTTTTCAAATGAATTTTTACGCACGCGCTATCAATATATTTTTTTACAATTTCACCCCACATGCCCTGCTCCAACATATAACTTTCGGAACTTAAAGATTTATCCGTATTATTTTTGGTGCCCTTACCGTGATGGCGCAAAAAATGCCCCAGAACACAAACTTTAAATCCCCTTTTTTTTGCTTCATTCGTGTACAAAAACTCTCCCCAGCGGTTTTTCCCTTCAACTGAAAAGGTGGGGATTTTTTCAATCACTTCTTTTTTTATAAACATGGCGCAACCATTTAGCGCATCACACTCTCTTGCTTCAAAATTTAAAACTTCTTCCAACTTCTTCCCCCTATTTTGTGCGAAAAGCGAAATTTTGCCGTCAATTTCCGCCAAATCGTAACCAGCATCTTGAATAATATCCTTATCCGGATACAAAGAGGAAAATCCAATAATATCGCCTTTTTCTTTGTTATTCTCAAGCGCCAAAAACCATCCAGGAGTTAAAATAATATCATCCCCAAAAATAAGAACATCTTCTCCTGCAGAATTTTTTAAAATAAAATTAAGAGTTTCTTCGCGCGAATTTAATTCTTTTACAACGTGAGCATTCAAGTCTAGCGAAAAACCTTGGTTTGTATCTATAATAAAAGTCTTCATTTTTTTATTACCAAATCTGGTAGTATTGAAAAATCCGGATAATTTATTTTATTTTCAACTAAATGCTCAAAATATAAATTATCAAAATCGTACCTCAAACGGTCAAGATAAATTTTAAGACGCATGGGGGGCTCCAAACCAATATCTAAAAAATAAATTTTGCCGCTTGCTCTGACCGTAGCGTCGGAATCGGCAACAATAATATCAAACTTTACCAAGTGCTTTGAAAGCCCCAGATCATTGAGCATGCGTTCAATATTGTCTCGTGTTTTTGAATCAAAAGCAAAATCGCGCGCGGGCATACTTTCAACATCCGTCTTTTTTTTAAACGCGAAAAATTTTCCGCCCACAAAATTTATTCTGTAATGAGTTCCTAAAACTTCTTTTTGTAAAATAAAACATTTGCGGTAAAAACGGTCGTGAGTTTGTGGTAAATCCAGTAATTTTTCCTCGGAGTTAATTCGGTAGCAATAGTTTGGCGATTTCCCGAAGTCCGACTTTAAATATGCCGGATAACTTGGCAAAACTCCATTCCAAATTTTCCATTCCGGAACATTAAGTCCATAATTTTCAAAAAATGGGTAAAAACTTGATTTATCCAAACACAAAAGCGCGGTTTTGCGTGAAATAAACGATATTTTAAACTCTTCGGCAAAAAAACTCGCTCCCAAATACGCGAACTGACTTCCCGCGGTAAAAATTTTATCAGTTGGTCCAAATTCCTCTTTTTTTCCCAGCTCCGCAAGCCCCGCATAGTCCTCGTACCCCACATTATAAAACTTGTCACACAACGAAACTCCCGGCGCGTTGAGATTTAAATCTGTCCCCACCACAAAATAACCTTTGCTTTTTGCAATTTTTAAATACGGAGCTTGGTCGGTATTGCATCCTAAAAATAGTAATTTTATCATTTTATTTTGAGCCACTTTTCAAAATCGTTAATTTTTAAATCCAATTCTTCAACTGTATCAGATGTAAGTAAAACCGCCGTGGCGCGAAATTCATTATTCATTTTTGCTGGTAATTCTTTGAAATCAGCCTTCTTTCCGCCAAATTTATTTTTTATCTCCTCAAACATTTTTTCTGTGTTTTTTTTCATTTCCGACTGAAGCAAAAACCGCAAATATGAAGGGGTAACATTTTTTTTAGGACCCAAAGGCGCCTCCCCAAGCGCCACACTTATTCCATCTTCAAACAAATCATACCCTAGGCTCGCGGGCAAAAGAACATCCGGCACGCCGTCGCCTCCCAAATCCAAACTCGCTTCATAAATATACGCTTTGTCTTGATAAATTTTCATACCAGTTTCAACTATTGAATTATCAATACCAAATGATTCTGTAAATTGTTTTTGAATATCTTTCGCAACCTTTTCAAAAACCGAAGAAACCGGCATTTTCCAACCAAGTCCATAAAAATGCGGAGGACCAGAACTTATTTCTTCCAAAGTCGCCACATGAATTATTTTGTTTTTCCAAACCCAATCAATAGACAAAACATCAACACCGGAAACAAACTGTTCAACATTTACTTTTCCATTTTCACTTGCCTTTATTGCGTCTTCCACTGCTAAAGAAAGATTTGAACGATCCTCAATCATTCCCATTCCGGTGTGAGTTAAAAAACTCTGCGAAGGTTTTACAAAATATGGTGGAGGAAAATCAACATTCACATCCTCCCTCCTTGATATCACTTTTACTTTTGGAGCAGATACTCCATTTTTATTGAGTTCCGGAATAAGTTTATCTTTGTTTATAACTATTCTAGCAATATCCGGTGAAATAAATTTTAAATTAAAATGACGAGCAATTTCACCAGCAGTAATTGCGGGCAAACCTGAGCTTTGAACTATAATTCCCGCAAAATTCCAACGATTTTTAAGTTTTTCCAATTCTTTTATGATTGGTTCAGAATTATGAGTGCTTGCAACAACACACTCGTCGCAAAATTTAAAACCCATCGCGTTGGGATTTTTATCAACCCCAATAACCGCATATCCGCGATTTTTTATTTTTTTAATCAAATCTTCCTGCGAATACCCCGCCGCAATGCTTATAACCGCGTTTTTTTTATTCAAATAATGCATATTGTGTGAGCATTTTTGTAAATTGCGCGTCGTTGGGGTCAGTATAGGTTGTGGCAATATCAGCTCGGCGGAATTGGAAAATTTTATTTCCGCCAGCTGGCAGATTTATTTTTAAAGGAATTTTCGCGCGTAAATCTTCGCCTGCGATTTTTCCTATAATATTTTCGTAATCAACTCCTGAAATTCCAACATCCGGCCGAAGAATTATAAGCATATCTTTTGAGATTATTTCCCCCTTTTTTATATCGCGCGATAAATAAACCCCCCTTCTCGCCCAATGACGTTCGTCGGACTCACGCTGTGTAAATTCGCCTTCAATTCCGGGATGAGTTTTTTTTGTTCCATGTATCGCTGGACGCTTTATACCATCACCGTACGCTTTTTTAAAATCTTTTCCATATTCTATTTCCAATTCTTTAAGTATTGTTTCCTGTTCTTGCGGTAATCGTTTTTCCATCGCGCGAATACGCTTAACCATATCGCAAAATTCTTTTACATCCATTGAAAACACATCATCTATACTACCCCGTTCTTTTTTTGATGTAACATGTTTTTCAATTACTTCCGCCCCCAGTGCCACAGCCAAAAGTGGGACCAGTAAACCCTTGGAACCATTATCCGAATACCCTACCGAAACGTTAAACTCTTTTTGGAGAGTAAGCATGGCAGACACATTCGCGTCATCAAAACTTGTGGGATATACGGAAACACACTGAAGAATCTTAATATCGCGAGCTCCATTTTTGTGTAATACATCAACCGCCTGGCGTATTTCGTCCATCATCGCCATACCGGTTGAAAGAATAATCGGCTTGCCAAATTGCGCCACATGCGCGAGAAGTTGAAAATGTGTAAGATCTCCGGAAGCAATCTTTACTGCCGGCAAACCTACTTCATTTAAAAAACTTGCCGAATCCGTATCAAACGGAGTACAGAGTAAATCAATCTCATGTTCATCGCAAAGCTTTTTTAATTTCGGAAACCACTCTCTTGGTGTTTCCGATTTTTTAAAATACTTATATGTCTCTTCTGCGGCTTTTGTTAAGGGTATCAAAAGTTTGTCCGCGGTAAAAAGTTGAAACTTCAAAGCATCTGCTCCCGCTTCAGCCGCTTGATCAACATAACTTTTAGCCGTTTCCCAATCGTTTTCATGAGTGCTTGCGACTTCAAAAATAATATATGTTTTATTTTTTATTCTTTTCATATTCCTCATCTTCTTTTAGCGATTTTTGATATCCTTCGTATCCAGTAAAACCTGGATTAAGAGCCAACAATTCCGGCTTTTTTTCAAGAAGTTCCAGTATGTCATTCATTAAAAACAATTTATTTTTTGGATATAATTCCTCAAAAATAGCGGTAACCAGTTTAAAATCCTCATCTTGGTCAACTGACCAGTGATAATTTGATACATTTTTCACGCCTTTATATAATTTTCCTTTTTCTATGTTTTTTATTTTAAAAATTTCCGGATGATTAATTATATATGGCGTCACATGTTCGCGCTCGGATGGTTTTTTAGACTCCTTCCACGCGCGTTCCAAGGCGGAAAAAGATAAAACTTCAGTATCCAAACCCTCCGGATAATTCAATGGTTTTCCAGATGCGTCCGCTTTGTTTTCTAAAAAATAATTTATGATTTCGTCAATAACCGTAGGGTCGCTCAAGGGACAGTCGCCAGTAAGCCTTATCACCACATCCGCATCCGCTTCTTTGGCGGTTTTATAAAATCTGTCCAATACATCTTTTTCACTCCCTCGAAAATATCCGACTCCGCATTCTTTGGCAATTTTTTCAACTTGATCGTCTTGCGCCTTATCGCTTGTGGCAATTACAACCTTGTCCACCAATTTTGCCTGTCTCACTCTTTCAATTTGATGTGCGAGCATGGATTTCCCCAAAATCAACTTTGCCACCTTCCCGGGAAGGCGCGTAGACCCCATGCGAGCTTGTATAATTGCAACTATCATAACGTATATTATACAACGCAAAAGAATCCATTGAGTTTTTGTATTGTTTGTGATAAGGTTTACCCAGATTTGACACAAACAAGGAGTCTCTGTGAGAGCATTTTTAATCGCCAATGATGCCGGAGAATCGCTATGTTTACAAAGTATACACAAAGAGTTACTCAAAAGAAAAAATGAAACATTTTCTATTTTTGGGAACGGACGACATTTAAAGATAAACCAAAGTGATATTGCGGCGATGTTGTGGGCTGATGTTTTTATCGCCACAATTTCAAACGACAACGAAGCAGAAGTTGGACTCGCGCAAATAGCGCGTGAAAAAAATCCGAATACTCATATTGTCATCTATGCTCCTGGATCATACGCGTTTCAACTAAAAGGCACGGAACCACTTCGCGAAATTGTTAACCTTTTGCTGATAAGCAACGAGGAAGAAGTTAAAAAAGCGCAAGCGCTATACCCAAACACTCGCGTTGAATCAATCGGCAATATTTTGTATGAAAAAGATGCTGTGCCAACCCTCACAACCGAAGACGCGCAAAAGATTGTGGGTTTTATTGAAAACAGAAAATTCATTTTTGTCCCCGGAGACAAAACAGAAAGTGTTAATTGGCCGTTATTTCATTCGGTAATTGAAGCCGCGCATCAAAAGCAAGTTCTTCAACATTATCCTGCTATCACCATTGGGCTTCACCCGGGCACAACCCCAACAATAGAAACCGCGGTAAAAGAAATAGAAATTTATCGCGACATCGAAAAATTCAGCCGAAAAGTTCCGGTAAAAATCTTTACCAAATTTTCAGTACCCTCGTCCGTACTCGTTACTGCTTGCGATCTTATGGTAACAGCGCGTTCAAGCCTCGCTGTACATGCTATTTATCAAAGAAAACCCGTAATCGGACTTTTTTTTGAACTCATGCTTGCCAATACTGAAATCGGCGCAAACAAACAATTTGAGTGGGAACCGGGAATTAAAAAAGCCGCAAGAGTGATTAGAAACGGATCAATAGAACAATTGGGCACAGAAATGAATCAACTTTTGGCTTATGACAGCCCAATATTGTATGAAATGCGACAAAACCAGCAAAAAAATTATCCAGAACCGCCAAAACTCGGATCAATCGCCAAAAAAGCGGTTGATTTGATTGAACAATTATTAATTCAACCTTGAAAAACCGGTATGGGCTATTGGTCCACGGAGAAATTTTTTAGGATCTCCGGAATCAATCGCGCGCTTGATGTTGCCGAAAGCGACACCAAGCGCTTTTTTATATAGCACAAAATGTTTCGGCTTATGCGCGTATGACGCAAAAAGCAAAGTTGAAGCCAAAAATCCCTGGTCCAGCATTTCTTGAACCAACAATGTTTTTAAAATCTGTGCCTTATCGCCATAATCAAATACAAAACTGCTCAAAGGCAAACTGCCAGCCATTTTAATATTAAGTTGATGTTTGTCCGCGGTATCCTGCCATATTTTTCTTACTGTTTTTCCTGCCCATGCGAGATGCCTGATCACATTAAGTTTCTTCATTTTTTTTATGGTTGCCAGCGCCGCAACAGGACCGATTCGTTCAGTCCAATAAGTGCTTGAAATAAAAGTATCTTGCGCGGATTGCATTACTTCTTTCTTTCCAATAACAGCCGCCATCGGATAGCCATTACTCATTGCTTTAGCAAAAATTGCGATATCCGGATTTACTCCGTATTTCAAATGCGCCCCGCCAAAAGCAAGTTTCCAACCAATAGTTATTTCATCAAAAATAAGCACCGCACCAATGTCATCAGTGATTTTTCTAACACCCTCTAAAAATCCATTATCCGGTTCATATCCTTTCATTGGCTCCATAATAATCGCCGCCAAATCTTTATGTTTTGCAACAATAGCTTTTAATTCATCCAGTTTATTGTAATGAAAAGGAAACATTGTGCCTCGCAATCCTTTAGGCACACCCTTTGGCGTAAGCCCAGGCAATAAATGTCCCTCTAAGTTTTTACCATGAGCTAAATTTGTGGACAAATACCAATCGTGCCATCCGTGGTATCCACAAAAAGCGATTTTATCTTTTCCGGTGTAAGCGCGTGCGATGCGCACAGCAATTGACGCCACTTCACCACCAGTGCGCGCGTAACGCACCATGCCAGCCCATGGATGAATACCCAAAAGAAGTTCCGCAAGTTCTACTTCCTCTGGAGAATTTAATGTACTCATTGATCCTTCGTAAACCGCTTTCTCCACAGCCTTATTTACATCCGGATCGGCGTATCCCAAAACACAGCTTCCAATACCCATGATGGACATATCAATAAATTTGTTTCCGTCCAAATCCCAAATTTCAACTCCTTTGGCTTTTTTATAATACGATGGCCAGCCGTCTGGCAAAAACATTTCCGAACGTTTAGATAAAAGTTGGTTGCCGCCAGGAATAATTTTTTTTGCTTTATTCCATAATGCGATTCCCTTTTTGATGCTTATTTTTTTCATATTTGTTTTGGTTTAATGCTTGACGCCACAAGTAAAGTTTTTAAAACGCGCTTTGCCATAATCAAATTTTGCGCCGGTTTGGATTTTTTTTGAATACATTTGAAAAAATGTTTCAGTTCGCTTACAAACATATGATTTGTGTCTTTCGCCCCGCGATATAATATTTTTTTTGCGCCATTTTCTCCTTCAAAAACAATTTCATTGCTTGCTATATTAAACGTCAAAAGTCCCTTGTCGGTTACCACCTCCATTGTACCGGAAGATTTTTTGCTAACGTAGTCCGCCATTACCGCGGTCAAAACACCACTTTTGTGTTCAAAAGCCAAAACTGCGGCTTCTTCGCTTTTAATATCAAGAATGTGTTTCGTCCGTTTAAGAGCGGTAATATATTTTATGTTTCCGAAAAAATTTTCCATGTAATCCACGGCATGGGCGCCCGAATCGATAATTACGCCTCCACCTTTTGTTCCAGCAGCGTAAACTTTTTTATAATTCGTGTTTTTACGCGCCATAGGAAGATAATACCCGCCAAACATTCGAGCAAGAATCGGTTTTCCATATTTTTTACCGTCTAAAATTTTTTTAAGTTCTACAAAACCAATGTGGAACCTCCAATTGCATGCAACCATCGCGGTTTTTCCTTTTTTCTTCGCTTTTTTGATAAGCGCGTCCACGCCTTTTAAGTTGTGTGAGATCGGTTTTTCTATGAAAATATGCGCCCCAGAATCCAGCACTAAAGAGGCTGTTGGCACATGCAGATGGGTTGGATTGCAAACAAACACAACATCCGGCTTTTCAGATTTGAGCGCTATTTTTAAATTTTTATACAACGAAAAATTTCCCAATCCAGAAATTATTTTAAGTTTTTTTTCATCAGGATCACAAACTGCGATATTTTTATAACCCAAGAACAGCAAGTTTTTAATATGCCGTGTTCCAATTGATCCTGTTCCTATTACTAAAATTTTCATATGTTTTTATAACGCTGAAATATGAAAACGGTTTGCGAAGAAGTAGAATAGTGTAAAAATAGCGGCAATAATAAAGCTTGCGGTAAAAAATGTGTTTTGAGAAAACGCGTAGGCAATATACATAAAAATCGGCAATACCAATACGCGCGTAGCATTGTATAAAACCTCGCGACTTAAAATAAAAAGAACTGGAACACGAAAAGAGCGCGCAATTTTATAATATTGACTTGTATAAGTAACCATCAACGACGAATTAAAAATATTGCCCCCCACATGGTTTGCGACCACAGCAAAAGACGAAATAAAAAATGGTCGCGCTATCCAAAACGCCGAAAAAATTCCAGCGCACCACGCAAGTACTTTGCGCCGTTTTCCTTGGTCTGAAACTACTCCAGTTAGATAAGTGGCTAAAGCTCCACCCAAAAGTCCAATTGAAATAATTCCACCGAATTCTTCAACTCCGCCAATCGCGAGAAAAATAAACAAAGGCCACATAACGCGCGCAACGCTTGTTTCCACTGAGTACCCCACCCCAGAAAGAGTAAAAGGCAACAAATTTTTATCAAACAAAAATTTGCAAAGCAAACTTCCGCGAAGATCTGAGGAAGATTTTCTTCCCGGAAAGAAAAAAAGCGGAATCATCGCCAAAACCAAAATACCAGAACCTATAAAAAAATTGTCCGCGAAACCGAAAATCGCTATCAAAAACCCGCCCACAACAGGAGCCGCAAATTGGGCAAGAGCGCCCACGGTTGAGCCAAATCCCACTTCGCGGCCAATATAACCGTCTGAACTAGATCCAGAAAAATCAATATGATAACCCACATTAAACAAAAGCGCCGCAAGAGCTCCAACAGCAGGCAAAACATAAAAAAGAGTTGGAATTTCTGGTAAAACACTCAGACCAACATAATAAAAAACCAGAAACGGGGCCGAAAAAAACATCATGAGTTTATCCGAAAGCCGGCGCAAAAGAGGTAATAAAAGAAAAGTTATAATTACAAAAAACAAAGATACTAAAAAATAAAAAGAGAGAATTTTCCAAATAGGAAAACCGAGTTTCCAAAAATAAATCGGAACAAAAATACTCATCAACCCTTCAGCAAAATTCACAAGAGCGATAAGAATATAAATGGAAACCATTTCCCGACTCCCAAAAAAATGAAAATGTTCTCTGATAAAAGGCATGATGTAATTATTTTACCACTTAGCCCCACCGTTGACGGAGTTAACTGGTGAATTCGTTTACTTTTTCTATGACGAAATTTTGGTCTTTTTCTGATAACCCGGGGAAAATGGGGATAGAAATTTCGCCGGCGTAAAATTCTTCGGCATTCGGGCAAATACCTTTTTTATAACCCAACTCTTGATAATATGGATGAAAATGTACAGGAATATAATGCACCTGAACACCCATGCTGGAATCGCGAAGTTTTTTAAAAACCTCCGCGCGTTTGGTGGAATCTTTCAATCTAATCGGATACAAATGCCAACTAGACGAAGCACCTTCGTATTCTTGTGGCAAAATTATGTTTGGATTATTTGCAAAAGCCTTGTGGTACAAAGCCGCGATATTTTTTCGTTTTTCAATAAATTTTTCAAGTTTTCCGAGTTGTGAAATTCCCAAAGCCGCTTGAATATCTGTAAGCCGAAAATTTTGGGCAAGATGTTGCATTTCGTAATACCACTCACCCTCCGCTTTATTTTTAAAATTTGCTTTCGTAATACCGTGTGTTCTATAAATACACAATTTTTTATAAAAATCTTCATTGTTTGTGGTAATTGCCCCACCTTCCCCAGTGGTAATTGATTTTACCGGATGAAAGCTAAACATTGTCATATCGGCAATTCCACCGATTTTTTTGCCTTTGTATTCCGCCCCCAATGCGTGCGCCGCGTCTTCTATCAAAAGTAGTCCATGTCTTTGCGCAATTTGTGAAAGTTCATCAAGTTTTACGGGCATTCCAGAATAATCCACCGGAACAATTGCTTTTGTCCTGCTGGTGATTTTTTTTAAAACATCCGAGGGGTCGATATTCCCAGTTTCCGGCTCAATATCGGCAAAAACAACTTTGACTCCAAGTTGCAAAGCAGCGTTGGAAGTAGCGGCAAATGTCAGAGTTGAAGTTATTATTTCATCTCCCTCTTTTAATCCTGCCGCAAAATACGCCGCCTCCAGTGCTGCGGTTCCAGAAGAAAAAGCCACAGCAGATTTAGCATCAACTTTTTTTGCCAGTGATTCTTCAAATTCTTTTACTTTCGGACCTTGGGTTAAAAAATCTGATTTTAATGTCTCAACAACGGCATCAATGTCGTCTTGATCTATAAATTGATGTCCGTAGGGAATCATAATTCTAGTATGTTTTTTGCCATTTCAGCAGGCAAAAGAAAGTCCTTGTGGCTACTTTCGTATACCGACTCTTTCGGGAAAGACGGTTTATCTTTGTGTTTGCTAGGTCTATGAACTTCAGAAAATTCCGGAAGTATCGCATACATATCCCCCACATCTTTGGCACGAGGAGATTCATATTCTGTAATCAAAATTTCGTGCATTTTTTCTCCCGGACGCACTCCAACAGTTTCCAACCGGCATTCCGGAGCGAGTGTTTTTAATACATCCGCCACCTTCAAACTTTTCATTTTTGGCACAAATATTTCTCCGCCTTCCATAATATTGAGACCATTTAAAATAATATTCATTACATTTTCTACTTTTATCCAAAAGCGTGTCATTCGTTCATCGGTCAACGGAAGAACTCCCGTGTGACGCCTTTGTGCCACCAACTCCACAATACTTCCTCTGCTTCCTATAACATTCCCATAGCGAACAACACTAAACATTGATTTTTTGTTTTCGCCTCTATAAGCATTTGCGGAAATCACAATTCGTTCCGCGCATAATTTGCTTGCTCCATATAAATTTACCGGCTGTACTGCCTTGTCGGAAGAAATAAAAATAACTTTTTCTACATTATTGTTAAGTGCCGCATCCACTACATTTTGCGTACCCAAAACATTTGTTTTTATCGCCTCCAAAGGATTATATTCCAGCGCGGGAACCTGTTTGAGAGCCGCCGCGTGCACCACAATATCCACTCCATTGAAAGCGCGCTCAAGTCGAGGAAAATCGCGTATATCGCCCAAAAAATATCGCAACCGTCCGTCTTTTATTTCATTTTGCATCACACTCTGTTTGAATTCGTCCCGACTGAAAATGATCACTTTTTTGATTTCTGGAACAGATAAAAGCTTTTTAACAAAAGCTCGCCCAAAAGTACCGGTGCCTCCGGTTACCAGTATCGTTTTGTCGTTTAAATAAGAATAATCAGCCATATAAAAACAATTTATATTAATTTAACTTTAAATACAATAAAAAAGTTTTGCCCAGCACTTTTTATAAAAGGTGCTAGGTTTAACCGAGCCAATTCGCGATTTCTAAAATCCTTTCGTCTTTTTCATCCAATACCACAAAATCTCTGGCGCGCGCGTTAATAAACTTCACCGCGCTCTCGTCAAAACTTTTCAAAAAATTAACAATTTTTTGCCTATCAACTTTATATCCTTGCTCTATTTTATTAAACGCTTCTTTGCATGCTTCAACATTTCTAGCCATAAACACTTCTCCACAATCTCTATACCACGGATATCCAAAAACCAACGCGGGTTTTAAACGAAACAACGCTTCCCAACCAGCAGTACCCGTAACCGTGGCAACTGCTTGGCATTTTTCAATAAGTTCAGAACTTTTGGTATGTATTGGTACCAATATAACACCAGGAATACGTGCAAGACGTTCGTAATATCCCTTGTATCTTGTAGATGAATAATTAGTTCCGCTTCTCATCCACCACTGCGAAGGATGCTCTTTTACGTAAATTACCCACTCTTTAGGCAAAGATGCGGCCACGATTTCAACCATTAAAATTTGATCCGCGAACATATCACCTTCCGGACACGATGTTCGCTCTGGCTGATAATTAAGTGGAATATAAATAAACTTTTGTTTTAAGTCTGGAGAAGATTGCAACTTTTCGTATTCTTTTTTGAGATTCTCTTTAATCTTCGCGAAATAACTGGGTAATTTTTTAAAAATTGTGCCATCTTTTATGCTCCCAAACAAAGCCTTAAACTTTCTTATATAAAAATTTTTTCCGGAAAATTTTTTCTTTTGATATTCCATATACCAAGGTATTGAATCAATAGATGGATCAATCTTATTTAAATAAAATTCTCGCAAATCTTGACTTAAATCTTCCACTGAAAAATTTTTTCCGGAATTCGCGCGAATTCTTTCGCGTATTCGATCGCTTCCATTCTGCCAATCTTCATACATAAAGCAACGGTTCAAAATCCCAGTTTCCGCGAACATGATTGTCTTAATATTAAGCATTTGAGCAATTTTAAAAATAACAAAATCATATACCGTATGAGGAGTAACAGAAAAAACAATCGCATCCGGCTGATACTTTTTCAAAACACCCTGCCAATATCTTAACATTTGATAATAAATGTGACGACGTTCGTCCACACACAAATTATTAAACTTTTTATTCATCATTGTAAGAATTGTTGATTCCGTTTTGTACATACGCTCAATCAATTCTTTTCCTGGAGGAGGAAAATCATTTATATCTATTCCTTCAGCGGGATTTCCAACCCAAGCCGAATAATGGTTATGAAAAACTGTGTTTTTTAAATTTTCTTCTCCGCCGGCAACAGACGTGCCAACCCAATAAGCAATTTCGTGTCCGCCATTTTTGAGTTTACGCATCAAATATTCTATTTCTTTATATTCCGCCGCCCAAATTAAAAATATTTTCATATATTTATTTTCTAATATTATAAACTTTATAAAAATAGGAATCTTTATCTTTAAGCAGTTCTTGCGGAGAACCAGATTCAGCAATTTTGCCGTCGCGCAGTGAAAAAATTATATCAGAATTCGTCAAAGTAGAAAGCCTGTGCGCCACAACAATAACTGTAATTTTCCCTTTCAAATTTTCTATTACTTTTTGTATTTTTACTTCCGATTCGTTGTCCAGCGCGCTTGTTGCTTCATCCAAAATAAGAAGTTTTGGTTCTCGCGCAAGCACCCGCGCGATAATCAACCTTTGCCGTTGTCCTCCAGAAAGCAAAAGTCCGCGTTCTCCCACAACTGTTAAAAATTTATCGGGAAGTTCCATGATAAAATCGTAAATATTTGCCATTCTGGCGGCTTCTTCCGCCTTTTCGCTGGTTATTGATTTGTCATAAAACTTAATGTTGTTTAAAACAGTGTCGTTCATCAAAAAAATATCTTGCGAAACATACCCGATGTTTTTTCGCCATTCTTCCATGCTGATTGTTAAAACATCTTTACCGTCAAGCGATATTTTTCCACTCAATGGGACAAAAAGACGCAACACCAAGTCCACAATTGTCGTCTTACCAACACCCGAAGGACCAATAAAGCCAGCGAATTCACCTTTTTTAACTGTAAAACTAATATCATTTAGCACTCGCGAATTTTCATTGTAAGAAAAATCAATATTTTCAAAAGAAAACTCCTTTTCAAAAACAAATTTGTTTAAACCGTTGTTTTCTTCTTTTTGTTCCAAGGCTTCTTTTTGATGTTGAAGCAATACTTCAACGTACGGCGCCTTATCGTTAAATCCCAGAAGGTGTGTATAAAACTGTTCTAAGTAAGAAAATATCTGCCTAATTAAATAAATTACCGCGGCAAGAGAGGCAATGCTAAAATTTGGCGATACGTAGTATGAAAAGGCAAAAACCACGCTTATAAATATAATACCGATTGGTTCCATTAACATACTAGAAAAAATACTCAAGATATTGCTGCGAATATTCAAATTCCGCAAATCACGAAAGTATCGAGCGCCGCCTTCCGTGATGGTATTTCCAGCACCGGAAGCTTGAATTGTTTTAAGTCCTAAAATATTTTCGTTGATATAATGCGATACTTGTCGCTGTATTAACTCCGTTTCAGCGCTTAACATTCGCACACGAGAAGCAAATGGACGTAAAAAAAGAAAAAACAGCGCTCCGCCAAATACAAACGTAAGCGCGGTAATAAAAAATGAAATTGTAACTGCTACCGACATGTAAACAATGAGATTTGCGGCAGCCATGATCGCGTAACCTATTTGCGAAAGCATGGCAGTTGACCTTCCCACGTTAGTCATTAAAATCTTTTCCAAGTGCCCCAATTTTTGCGTTAAAAGATACGGCCAACGCGCGCGCAAAACATTTTCAAAGAGCCGACTCCTTGTTTTTTCCTCGTATTCGGATGTAATACGAGCACTGACGTAAGAAAACAAAATCGTTGTCGCGGCTTTTAATAAAAAAAGTAAAACAATAAACAAAAGCACGGAGGCAACCGTGAGATCAATTCCAAAAACCCCAAAAAAACTCTGAATATTTTTGGACACAAAATCTTCACCCACGCCGCCATCTCCAATAGCAAGAGAAAAAGCGGGTATTAGAGCGCTTACACCAATACCACCAAAAAGCCCGCTTAAAATTCCTAGAATTGTCAAAACCAAAATATGAAGTTTGTATTCAGCAAAACTCCGGTGAAATAAATTTAAAAAATAAATAATTTTTTTTATCATTTTTAAATCTTTAAATGTTTAAATATATGTTCCGCTCGTTTTTCCCATGTATATTGTTTAACATCCTCATAAGCTTGATTTGCTAATTTTTGAGCAAATTCAGGGTTATCCAAAACCTTTTTAATTCCTTCTGCCAA
>DATDXD010000006.1:0-26601 GCA_036517275.1 Minisyncoccota bacterium | reverse complement strand
CCGCCCGGATTTCCATTTTCTTTAAATTCCGCGGTAGATACTTTATTAAAACAAGAGTTTGATATTCATCGATTAAACGGGACTAGACATCCCTTGATTGAAAAGTATGGAGTGGACGCAAAGCCAGTTCCGCATAAAGATTTGGAAAAATGGAGGCACAATTTTACCGGCGTGCAATATTTGCATGAACCGACAAATTTTTTAATTTTTGGAGCGATTGATGATTTGTGGCAAAATTCCAAAGAGGAATTTATTGTTGTTGATTATAAGGCAACCGCCAAAAACGAAGATATAACTGAGTTAAATAAAGATTGGCACAAGGGATATAAAAGACAGATGGAAATTTATCAGTGGCTTTTGAGAAACAATGGTTACAAAGTTTCAGATACGGGATATTTTGTTTATTGCAATGGAAAATCTGATAAAAAAGCTTTTGACGCAAAATTGGAATTTGACGTGACCCTAATTCCATACAAAGGGAACAGTTCTTGGATTGAAAAAACTATTTTGAATATCCACGAATGCTTGAATGGAGATGAAATTCCAACCTCTGGCGCGGATTGCGATTATTGCAGTTATGTTGACGCAATCAAGGGTTTTGAATAATATTTCCGTTATGTCAAATATTGGTAAAAAAATCTTCGTGGCAATGAGCGGGGGGGTGGATAGTTCTGTCACGGCGGCGTTGTTAAAAAAAGAAGGACATGATGTTACGGGGGTGCATATGGTTTGTGCTGGTCCGCCAATTGGCGGAGGTTGTGAAAATAGCGCAGATAGGAGAGACGCAATGAAGGTTGCGGCGGTTTTGGATATTCCATTTTTAACTTGGGATTTTCGCGAAGAATACAAAAGAGAAGTTTATAGCTATATGATTTCAGAATATATGGCTGGGCGAACGCCGAACCCTGACGTTATGTGCAATAAGCAAATTAAGTTTGGAATATTTTTAAAAAAAGCGCTAGAGAACGGTGCGGATTTTATTGCAACTGGTCATTATGTATGTTTGAAGCAGACGACTCGTTTGCTTTCGAAAAGCTTTCGCAGGCGCGAAAAGCTTGGTCTGCCCGCCTCGGGTTTGCGCGATAGCGCAGCGGGCAGTTTTCGCGCCGAGAATGCAGATAATCGGCGGCCGCAGGAGCCGACGAATTATCGGTTTGAGAAAGTAAATGAGGCGACTGCTTTATTCAAAGCCAAAGACCAAAATAAAGATCAATCGTATTTTCTTTGGACTTTGACTCAAGAACAATTAAAACATTGTCTTTTTCCGATCGGAGACTATTTAAAATCTGAAGTAAGAGAATTAGCTAAAAAATTTAAATTGCCTACTTCGGAAAAAAAAGATTCACAAGGGCTTTGTTTTGTGGGAAAAGTTGATTTTTTGGATTTTCTTAAAGAAAAAATTCCATCAAACGCCGGAGATATTTTAGATTCTAGCGGAAAAAAAATCGGAACTCATGATGGCGCTCAATTTTACACAGTAGGTCAACGGCATGGTGTGTTTAAGGAAAGCGCGAAGCGCGAAGCACGAAGCGCGAAACCAGTATATGTGGCAGAAAGAGATGTTTTTGCAAACACCATTACTGTCGCGGAAGAAAAAGATACGGCTTTGTATAAAAAAGAAATTGATGTGGAAAAAGTAAATTGGATTTCGGGCGCAATGCCGAAATTGCCCTTTTTGTGCATGGCGAGAATTCGATATAGGCAACCGCTTCAAAAAGTAACTATCTATGGACTAAAATCTATGGACTATGGACTGATTTTTGATGTTCCTCAGCGCGCGGTAGCCCAAGGCCAGTCCGTTGTTTTTTATGGCGCAGAAGGCGAGATGCTTGGCGGGGGGATTATAAAGTGATTTAATAAAACGTATGGAATCACAAGAAATACGCGACAGATTTCTAAAATTTTTTAAAGATAGTAAACATGGGGAACATAAAATCATGTTTTCAAGTTCTCTTATTCCTGACGACCCTTCGGTGCTACTTACTACGGCTGGAATGCAGCAGTTTAAGAAATATTACACTGAGCCGTCTCTGGCGCCCGCAAAAAATGTTGTTTCTATTCAAAAATGTTTTAGAACATCAGATATAGATGAAGTGGGAGATGAATCACACCTCACATTTTTTGAGATGCTTGGCAATTTTAGTTTTGGCGGATATTTTAAAAAAGAAGCAATTGAATACGCCCATGAGTTTATAACAAAAGAATTGGAGCTCACAATTGATTATGTTTCTGTGTTTGGAGGCGAAGACAGTATTTCTGCTGATGAAGAATCAGAAAAAATTTGGAATTTAATTGATAAAAAAATTAAAATAAAAAAATTTGGTAAATCGGATAATTTTTGGGGCCCTACCGGTTCTGAAGGTCCTTGCGGTCCAACATCAGAGATTTACGTAAATGGGGTTGAGATTTGGAATCTGGTTTTTAACGAATATTATTGTAACAAAGATGGTTCAATAAAAAAGTTAGAAACTCCGGGAGTGGATACTGGTATGGGTTTGGAACGTCTTGCGATGGTTGTACAAAATAAAAAAAATATTTTTGAGACCGATTTGTTTGAAGATTTAATCGCGGTGTCAAAAGGGTTGGATGAAAGAAAAAGAAGAATTGCCTCAGACCATGCGCGCGGAGTTATGTTTTTGATTGCCGATGGTGTTGTGCCAAGCAATAAAGAAGCTGGATATATTTTGCGCCGTTTACTGCGTAGAATAATTTTTTTGAAAAAAGGCGGAATTGATTTTGAAAACATGTTTGAGTTGATTGAAAAAAAATACAAGAGTTTTTACCCGGAGCTTAGCGCGAGTAAAACAAAAGAAGTTTTTGAAGAAGAATACGCAAAATTTAACGAAGCGCTGCAAAAAGGGCTAGAAGAAATGGATAAAATGAAAGAAATAGATTCCGAAAGCGCTTTTACGCTTTTTGAAACATTTGGAATTCCTTTTGAACTGACAAAAGAAATGGCAAAAGACAGAGCTAAAAATCTTACTCGTGAAGATTTTGACAAGGAATTTAAAAAACACCAAGAAATTTCGCGCGCCGGGGCGGAAAAGAAATTCGGAGGACACGGGCTTTTGCTAAATACAGGCGAGCTTAAAGCAAAAGACGAAGAAGAGTTAAAAATAGTCACTCGTTTGCATACGGCAACTCACTTATTGCAGGCGTCGCTCCGAAAAGTTTTGGGAGATGAAGTAAAACAAGCGGGGAGCGATATTACCGTGGAACGGACCCGTTTTGATTTTTCTTATTCAAGGAAACCAACAGATGAGGAGATTAAAAAAGTTGAAGATTTGGTAAATGATGTTATTTCCAAAAAATTATTTGTGAGTTTTGAAGAAATGCCTATTGAGGAAGCTAAAAAAACCGGCGCGCTTTTCTTTTTCAAGGAAAAATATCCCGAAAAAGTAAAAGTGTATTACGCGGGGGATTCTATTGAAACCGCTTTTTCCAAAGAATTTTGCGGTGGTCCGCACGTAAAAAATACATCCGAAATCGGCAAGTTTAAAATCCAAAAATCCGAATCTATTGGTTCGTCTACCCGCCGAATACGCGCTACGATTGAACAATAAAAAAATTTGTGCTAGTTTGTAAACGGAACGTTGAACTTCGGGGGTTTCAATGAAGCAATTTCCCGGACCGAATGCTTTGAAAATTTTTGAAGATGCCAAAAAATATTACGCTACCACCACTTGTTCTTCGTGTATTGTGGTGCGGAGCGGAGAAGGGGCAATAGTTACAGATGTTGATGGATTTGAATTTTACGACTTGCATTGTGATGCTTCGGTAAATAATCTCGGAAGAAACAACGAATTAGTAAGGAACGCAATTGAATTTCAGCTTGATTCAGGTAACTTTTTTTCTGAGCACCATAATTCCCCAAATCCAGAAACTGTTAAACTGGCAAAAATTTTAACCGAAAAAAGTCCGGTTCCTGGACCTTCGAAAGTTTTTTTTAGCAACTCTGGTGCGGAAGCCAACGAGGCGGCTAGAAAATTATGCCGTGCTTACAGATTCCGTGTTGGTGAAAAAGATAGAACAAAAACCGTATATTTTCAAAATGGATTTGCTGGAAGAACAAAAGGGGTTTTGGCTGGAACATCTTCTAAAAGTGAAAACCAAAGAGATCCATTTTGGGATCATTGCGACAAAGAAAATTCTATTTATGTTCCTTATCCAAGTTTGTATAACTTTGAAGAATCTCTTTCGGTTTTTAATAAAATTGATCTTTCAGAAGTTGATAGAATTCTTATTGAACTTTCATGTCAGGGAGAGGGAGGAATTATTCCTTGTAACGGTTATGCGGTAAGTTTGATGAGGCAGAAAGCAAAAGATGCTGGAGTTTTTTGGATAGCCGACGCTATACAATGCGGAATGGGGCGAGATGGTTCAATGTTTGGGTGCGACAACCTTTTTACCGGTTCTGTGCCGGCAATTGAACCCGACATTTTGGTTTTGGGCAAGGCTTTAGGGGGAGGTTTACCGATTGGCGCAACTATTTTTCGTGAAGACCTAGATTTTAAACGAAGTCAACATTCCAACACTTTTGGCGGAGGTCCACTTGTTGCATCCAGTGCTTTGACTGTGTTTCGTCAAATAGAAAATATAGTAAACTCCGGGAGTATAAAAAAAATAGAAGGTATGCTTTTCGGTCGTCTTTTGGGGCTATGGGGGAAATACACAGACGTGATAATGGAGCCAAGGGGTAGAGGCGCAATGTGGGCGGTGGAGTTTTTTGACACCAAATCACGTGACCGCGTTATTGAAATTGCCGAAGAAATTGTTTTGGAACAAGGCAGAGGATTGAGATTGTTGGGTGCTGGAAAGAAATCAATCAGGTTTATGCCCCCAATAAATATTTCTTTTGAAGAATTGGAAAATGCTCTAGAAATTTTTAATTCTGTGATATTCAAGTTTAAAAATAATGGTTAAAAAAGTCCTCCGACCAATGTCGGAGGACTTTCTTTTGTTTGTTTTTATGGCATAATATATATATGAGTAAGATTTTGGCAATTGATATTGGGACTGCTTCGGTTTCCGCCACGGTGGCGGAAAAAAACAATGAAGGAAAATTTTTTGTTTCCGATTTTTGGCGACTTCCTTATGAGTCATCCAATGTTCAAAACGCAAGCAGGATTTTATTTAAGAATTTAAAACAAATTTTTAAAGAAGCTTCAAAATTTCATTTGGGTACAACTAAAGTTGTTGTTGGTTTTGCTTATCCGTTGTGTTTGGAAAAAACCATGAATGGAGAATTTCAAAGAGAAAATCAAAATTTTTCTGTTACAGAACAAGAACTTGAAAATACTGTTCAAATTTTAAAAAACAAAAACAACATTGAAGATTCGCGCGCAATTTCTCACGATATTTTGGAAACAAAAATAAATGGCTATGAGGTAAAAAATCCTTTGGGACACAATGGTGAAGTTTTGGATATTAAGGTGAATTTTTTGGAAATTTCTTCGATTTTAAAAAATCATTTGGAAGAATTAAAAGACAAATTTTTTCCATCTAGCGAATTTAAATGTTTTTCCGACTCCTCTATTCTTAAAAAAGCTATTTTACGATTTTTTAATCCCAAGAAAGAATTTGCTGTTCTAGATATTGGAGGCGAAGTTAGTGTTTTTGAAAATTTTGTTTTTCCCTTCGGCATTAGACATATTGAAAAGAAAATTGGTTCTGTTTTGAATAGGTTTTCTTTTGGTCACTTGGATTATCCTTATGAACGAAACACGAACAAAATTTTAAAATCTCACGCCGATTATTTTTCAGGTTTTTTAAAGGAGCACAAGTATAACACGATTTTTTTGACTGGAGGCGGGGCTAATTTTCCAGTATTTTTTGACGCTTTGAATGGTGATTCAATAGTTGTAAAAAAGTTGGAAGCTCGAGATTTTGAAAAGTTTTTTTTGAAAATAAATCCTCTTTCTGGTGGAGAAGACGCGGTATTAGCCGCTTTAATTTCTTTAAACTAGCATGGGAGATTTTCAAAAAAGAATTATGTCTGACATTGTGCCTCCAAAGAAAATTAATCCTTCTTCACCTTTGCCGAGTCCGGTTCAGCCATTGCCTCCGCCTCGGAAAAACATTGATTTGCATCCCCCAAAAGAAATTGTTTCTATTCCAAAGAAACAAAGAAAATTTCAATTTTTTAATTTTAAATTTCCAAAATTTAAAGTGGTTTTATGGAGTTGCTTGATTTTGTTTTTTTACGTCGTGTTAAGCGTTGTTTTTGCGGAAATGAAAGTGGAGGTTGTTCCAAAAACGTTTTCTATTTCTTTGAATGAAATTATAGAATTATCCCAAAAACCATCTCCAGGCAAATTAGCATTTAATGAAATTTATTTTGCCGACAAAAGGAACGGCTCTTTTGTGTCTTCGCAAAAAAAATCTTTGGAAAGCAAGGCAAGAGGCATGATTACGGTTACAAACAAAAATTCAATTTCTCAAGTTTTAGTTGCTGGTACAAGGTTTGAATCTTCTTCCGGAAAAATTTATAAAATTGAAAAAGGGATAGTAGTGCCCATAAATGGCACCTTGGATACTGAAATTGTGGCGCAAAACGCAGGAGTTGAGTTTAATGAGGAAAATTACGTGGATTTTACAATTCCTGGATTTAAAGAACAGCGTTCGCCAAAATTTAATACAGTTTATGCAAAATCTAAAACAAAAATAGAGGGTGGATTTTCCGGAGTAACTTTGGTTGTCGGCGCGGAAGATTTAAAAAACGCTAAAAACACACTTTTGAAAGATGCTCTTTTTGAAACAAGCCAAACTTTAACAAGAAAAACACCGGAAGACTCATTTTTTTTGGCGCAATCGGCAAGATACAACGTGGTTAGTGAAAACTCAGAACCAAAAGCCGGGCAAGCTGGAGATAAATTTAATCTTCAGATCAATGGTTCGGCGACGGGCGTGATTATAAATAAAAAATCTTTAGAAAAATTTCTTGGAAAACAAATACCAAATTATGACGTTTCATCTTTTCATTTTAGAATTGACAATTTAGATAATCTTTCTTTTGAACTTGTTGATTTCAAACCCGGAAAATCTGATTTTACGCTTAAAGTTAGTGGAATCGCGCAGTTTGTGGGAGATATGGATAAAGATCAGATTCAAAGAATTGTTTTTGAAAAACAACTTAAAAAATCATTAATGGTTTTGGAACAGTTTCCGGAGGTATCTCGCGTAAAGATTCACTTTCGTCCGTTTTGGCTGCGTTCTTTTCCTGAAAGCAAAGAAAGGGTAGAAGTAGAGGTGCGGGGTTGACACACTCTTGGGTATTACGCTACTATAGTTTTATTCTTAAATAATAATGCCTTCAACAAAGGAAAGTATAAAAAAAGAGGGGCAAGTAACTGAAGCGTTGCCTGGTGCTACTTTTCGTGTTCTTTTGGACGACGGAATGGAAGCGCTTGGACATCTTTCGGGAAAAATGCGACTTCATTACATAAAAGTTTTGGTTGGGGATCGTGTTTTAATGGAATTTAGTCCTCATGATTCCGCAAGAGGCAGAATTATAAAAAGAATGTAGTATGCAGGTTCGAGCTTCTATAAAACCAAGGTGTAATTCTTGCAAGGTGATCCGCCGAAAAGGCAGGCTTGTTGTTATATGCAAGATTCCAAAGCATAAACAACGCCAAGGTTGATAAATTTAAAAATTTAAATATTTAAAGTTTCAAATGCGTATTGCAGGAGTAAATATACCAGATAATAAAAAAATTCCAGTAGCTCTTTCTTATATTTATGGAATAGGAGTTTCTTTGGCTTATGATATTTTGGCGCAGGCGAAAATTGATGAAAATGCGCGGGCAAAAGATTTAACTCCACAGGAAATTAATAGGGTCAGGGAAATTATAGAAAAAAATTATAAGATTGAGGGCGAACTTCGCCGCGAAGTAATGCTAAATATAAAAAGATTGCATGATATTGGTTCTTATCGCGGGACTAGGCACAAGCGCGGTTTGCCGTCTCGTGGACAGAGAACAAAAACAAATTCCAGAACACGAAGAGGAAATGTAAGAAAGACAATGACGTCGGGTCGTAAAAAATTAGAAAAGAAATAGTCATAAGTTTAGGATTTAGGGTTTAAATAAATATGGGAAAAAAACGGATAATTCAAAAAACAGATTTAGCTTCGGGAGATGGCATGTCTTCCGCTGTTAAGGCTAGTTTGCCCAAAAAAAAGCTTTCTGAAGGCGAGGTTCATATACAATCCACGTACAACAACACTCTTATTACAATTACTGATATTTCTGGAAATGTTCTTATGACTTCTTCTTCAGGTTCTCTTGGATTTTCTGGAGCGAAAAAGGGCACTCCTTACGCTGCGACAAAAGTGGCTGAGTTTTTGGGTGAAAAATCAAAAGCCATAGGAATTCAAAGATTTAATATTTTGGTAAAAGGAGTGGGTTCAGGAAGAGAGGCTGCTGTAAGATCGTTTATTTCACAAGGTTTTGACATCGGTTTTATTAGAGATATTACCCCGGTTCCACACAACGGTCCGAGGTCTAAAAAACCCAGAAGGGTTTAAAATTTTTATGGTTGGAATTTCAACAAAAACTTGTAAAACTTGTAGAAGGCTAGGAATGAGCGTTTGTGGTCGTGGAAAATGCGCCTTGAAAAGAAAACCCTACCCTCCTGGTATTCATGGAAAAGCAAAAAGGAGGGGGCTTTCGGAATTCGGAACCCAGTTGCAGGAAAAGCAAAAATTAAAACTAAGCTATGGTTTGCGAGAACGCCAATTTAAAAATTATTTGCTTTCTGCCATAAAACAAAAAACAATGAATACCGCGGACGCAGTTCTTTATTACCTTGAATCTCGCATTGATAATTTTGTTTTTAGGGCTGGTTTTGCTTCTACTCGCGCTTTTGCTAGGCAGTTGGTAAGTCACGGACACATTTTACTTAATGGAAAAAGAGTTACCATACCTTCTTATAGAGTAAAAATTGGAGATGAAGTATCTATTCGTGAAGGTAGTAAATCAAAGAATGTTTTTAAAGATTTAAATTCTTCTTTAAAAAAATATGAAGCGCCGGTTTGGATTTCTTTGGATAAAGAAAAAATCACGGGACGCGTGGCAGGACTCCCACAAACAGAAGATTTAAAAAGTATTTACAATATTAACACAATAGTCGAATTTTATTCACGTTAATATATTTAAAAATATGGATTACAATATAGTTTTACCATCGTTTACAAAAGTTGTTTCAGAAGAAGACACAAAAGGAGTTTATGAAATAACAAATCTTTACCCTGGGTATGGAAATACACTGGGCAACAGTCTTCGCCGTATTTTGCTTTCTTCAATTCCTGGAGCGGCAATAACCAAAATAAAAATAAATGGAGTCAGTCATGAATTTTCCACATTACCCGGTGTAAAAGAAGACGTGGTAAAAATTATTTTAAATTTAAAACAACTGCGTTTTAAGCTTTACGGAGACGAGCCACAGGTTGCGTCTTTGGATGTTAGGGGGCAAAAAGATGTGACGGGTAAAGATGTAAAACCCCCAACCCAGTTAGAGGTGATAAACAAGGATCATCACTTATTTTCATTGACTGATAAAAATGCGAAGTTATCAATGGAGATTACAGTTGAACGTGGAATTGGTTTTGTTTCCGCGGAAGAGCTTGCTGAAGACAAAGTTGCTATAGGCGACTTGGTTTTAGATGCGATTTTTACTCCTATAAGGAGGGTTAATTTTGAGGTTGAAAATATTCGAGTTGGCGATCGTACAGACTACAATCTTTTGCGAATTACCGTTGAAACCGACGGATCTATTACACCACGAGACGCTTTTAAAACCTCGGTTTCTATAATGAAAAAACAAATAGAAAAAATGGAAACATTTGACGAGGGCAACGATTATTCAAACGAAAAGACAGATGAAAAAATGGTTTTGGGAGAAGATTCAATAGAAAATCTAAAAATTTCTCAGCGTACCAAAAACGCTCTTTTAGATGCTGGCATTGTAAATACATCTGAACTTGCTTTAAAATCTGCGGATGAAATTTTAAGCATGGATGGAGTGGGAGAAAAAGCTGTAACAGAAATTAAAAAAGCGTTAAAATCTTCGGGATTATCCTTGAGAGAATAAAGTTTTAATTTTAAATTTGTGAGAAAACTTAAAAAAGGCAGAAAATTTGGCAGAGTTAGAAAACAAAGAAAAGCTTTACTTAAAAGTTTGTCTGTTGCTTTGGTTGAAAAAAATAGAATAAAAACCACCTTGCCGAAAGCAAAAGAACTTCGCCCACACATTGAAAGATTGATAACTTATGCTAAAAAAGGAGTTAAAGCTGGAGCTGGAGCAAGAGCCTTGGAGCCCTTTCTTTCCAAAAAGGCGTCTTTGAAGCTTGTGCGGGAAGTTGCCTTAAAATATGCCGAAAGAAAAGGCGGATACACAAGAATTATAAAATTACCCAAAAGACCAAGAGATGCGGCGGAAATGGCATTTATTGAATTGATTCAACAGTAAAAATTATGGTTAAAGAAATTATCATAGACGCTAAAGGAAAAAAATTAGGACGAGTAGCTTCTGAGGCCGCTTTGGCATTGCGCGGAAAAACCAGCGCGGATTTTTTGCCGAACAGAGTTTCTTTTCCCCGTGTTTATATAAAAAATATAGATAGTTTGGATTTATCTCAAGAAAAGCTTAAAAAAACATTTTTTGTAAAATACTCTGGATATCCCGGGGGACAAAAAATAAAAAGCGCGCATGATATTAATAAAAATGAGCTTTTAAAAAAGGCAATTTCTGGTATGTTAAGGAGAAATAAACTTAAAAGCAAAATGATTACAAATTTGATTTTATACCATGGTGAACAAAAATAAAGAAATCATTCAACAAGTTCAAGGCAAATATTTTGAAGGTGTTGGCAGGAGGAAAACTTCCGTAGCCAGAGTGCGTGTATATCAAGATACGGGTGAAATATTGGTTAATGATAAACCCTTCGGTGACTATTTTAAAACAGAAGAACAAAGAAAAATCGCAAAGGATTCTCTGGAGCTTTTAAATATTTTCAAAAAAAACAGAGTAACGGCAAAAATAAATGGCGGGGGAATTCATTCGCAGGCGGAAGCTCTGCGACATGGGATAGCCAGAGCCTTAACAAAAATGGATATATCTTTGAGAAAAACTCTAAAAATGGAAGGATTTTTAAAGCGTGATCCCAGAATGAAAGAACGCCGCAAATTTGGTCTCAAAAAAGCGCGCAAAGCCCCTCAGTGGTCCAAGAGATAAAATAAAAAACAGTTCCGTGACGCACGGGACTGTTTTGTTTTGTTACCAACCGCTTAATGCGAGAATGGTTTTGCGGTATTGATGTCTGTTTTGCATCTCAAGTTTATTTGGTTCCGTTTTATAAACTTTTGGACCTTCTTCTAAAAATTGAATAACAGCTTCTTTGCCAAATAGCTTTGCCGCAAACAGATCCGCTTGAATTTCTTCGGTTCCTGTGGTGGTAATACAGTGGTTGGTTATGACGTGCCCCAATTCATGCGCCACAGCGATTTTTAAAAATGATTCGGAAAAAATTGTGCTTATTGGTTCAACGTAGATGGTATCACATTTTGGTTTAACATAAGCAAACCCTATAGAAGTCATAGACGTGTTTATTTTTAAATTCTCACAAATTATTTTTTCCTTTTTGTTTTGCAGTTTCGGACAAATTTCGGTTTTTAAAAGTTTTTCCGCGAGTGCGCGGTGTTGTTCCATTTTTTCCGGTGGAATTTTTAAAAAGTGATCTAATTCATTTTCTTTTATTGGGGACCAATGTTCACCCTTCTTACATCCAAAAATAAAAAATTGAATAAAAATCAACAAAAATATTTCCAAGAACTTGTTTTTAAGCATTCCTAACTCCTTTCAGTGGAATCTTAAGTCAGAGTAACAATTATTTATTGTTTGATCAACTATTTGTGACCAATCCCGGTTTTGGTAAGTTAGCACTCTTGACAGGAGAGTGCCAATTTTTATATACTAGAAAAATATGTTATTAGATGAACGCCAAGAAAGTATATTAGATTTTATTGTGCGCGATTATATTCGCACGGCTTGCCCAGTATCTTCACTTCGGATTAGCGAAAGAAAAAGTTTGGATTTAAGTCCAGCCAGTATCCGCAACATAATGTTGGAACTTGACGAAGGGGGATTATTGCACCAACCGCACACTTCCGCTGGCCGGGCGCCAACGGAAAAAGGATACAGGTACTTTGTGGATAATTTGATGGGAGAAAAAACAATATCAGAAAATACAAAAGAAGAACTGGACAGGGCGTTTTTAAAATCAGGAGATGAAATGTTTGAATCTTTGGCTGTTTCAATGGCCAATCGTCTAAAACTTTTTTCCGGAATTTTGGCGGATGGCAGAGTGTTTAAATACGGGCTTTCCGAAGTCTTGCGCGAACCCGAATTTGAAGAGCGTGATTTTTTGTTGGAATTTGCCGAATTCGCGGATAATATTGAACACAAATTGGAAAGTTTTGAAGGGATAAGGATTGGTAATTTTAGTGTTGTTTCATCAACTTTTGGACCAAAAAATATTATTTTTATAGCCGGTCCCAAAAGAATGGATTATGAAAAAGCGTCGTCAATTATCAGATTTATAACAAAAAATGTTTAAACATGGATGAAGAAGTGGAAATAATAAACGAAGACGAAGGTTTTAAAGAAAAATTCAAAAAAATAAAAGAAGAGTTGAAAATTTACCAGAAAGAAAAAGAAGAATATTTAGCGGGATGGCAGAGGGCGAAAGCGGATTTTATAAACTACAAAAAAGACGAAGAAAAACAAAGAGAAGAGTTTGCTAAATTCGTGGCTAAAAATGTGTTGTATGATTGTCTTTCTGTGTTGGACTCTATTGATATGGCTTTAAAACACGGTGGAGGGCAGGGGATTAAAGAAATAAAAAATCAATTTTTAGAAATTTTGCGAAAAAATGGAGTTTCGGAGATTAATAGTGAAAAAGGCGTGAAATTTAACCCTGATGAACATGAATCAATTGCGGAGGAAAACACGGAGAATGAAAATTTGGACGGTTTGATAGTTGAAGAATTGCAAAAAGGTTATAAATTATTTAATAGGGTCTTAAGACCTTCAAAAATAAAAGTCGGAACATATAAAAAATAAAAGATTAAAAATTAAAGATAAAAAATTATGTCAAAAATATTAGGAATAGATTTGGGAACCACTAATTCCGCAATGGCGATTGTGGAAGGGGGAATGCCAAAAATTTTGGAGTCATCGGAAGGGGGTCGTACTACACCCTCAATGGTCGCGTTTTCAAAATCCGGAGAACGCCTTATTGGTGTGCTTGCAAAACGGCAAGCTGTTACTAATCCCAGAAACACAATTTTTTCGGTAAAACGTCTTATTGGAAGGAAATTTTCCGATGTGGAGGTACAAAAAGACAAAGCACTTTTGCCATATGAAATAAAAGAATCCACAAACGGGGGAGTGGACGTAAAAATAAACGAAAAATGGTATAGGCCAGAAGAAATATCAGCGATGATTTTGGGAAAATTAAAAGCTGACACAGAAGCAAGACTTGGAGAAAAAGTTGAAGAGGCGATTATTACCGTACCGGCATATTTTGACGACTCACAACGTCAAGCCACCAAAGCCGCGGGTGAGATCGCGGGTTTTAAAGTAAAAAGAATTTTAAACGAACCCACTGCCGCCGCTTTGGCGTACGGACTTAATAAAAAGAAAAATGAACAGATTGTTGTTTACGATTTTGGGGGCGGAACTTTTGATGTTTCTGTTTTGGAAATAGGGGACGACACAATAGAAGTTCGCTCAACGGATGGCGATACGCATTTGGGTGGGGATGATATTGACCAAAGAATTATAAATTACATTGCCTCGGAATTTAAAAAAGAATCCGGAATTGACGTAACAAAAGATGTTTTAGCCCTTCAACGCTTAAAAGAGGCGGCGGAAAAAGCTAAACATGAACTTTCTTCATCTTTGGAGACGGAAATAAATATTCCATTTATTACTTCTACCGAAGCGGGTCCTGCACACCTTCAAATGAAACTTTCTAGAGCAAAGCTTGAAGATTTGGTGCGGGATTTTTTGGACAAATCTTTTGAAATTACAAAACGCGCCGTGGATGCCGCGAAATTTAAAATTTCGGATATAGATGAGGTAATATTGGTGGGTGGACAGACAAGAATGCCGGCGATTGTAGAGGGTATTAAAAAAGTTTTTGGAAAAGATCCAAATCTTTCAATAAATCCTGATGAGGTTGTGGCGCTTGGAGCTGCGGCGCAAGGAGGTATTTTGCAAGGAGACGTGAAAGATATTTTGCTTTTGGATGTAACTCCGCTGTCTTTGGGGATTGAAACTTTGGGTGGAGTGATGACAAAAATAATTGAAAAAAATACCACAGTGCCGGTTTCTCGTTCACAAATTTTTTCCACAGCTGGCGACAATCAAACTTCTGTTGAAGTCCATGTTTTGCAGGGAGAGCGCGAAATGGCGCAAGACAATAAAACTTTGGGAAAATTTTTCTTGGACGGTATTCCTCCTGCTCCCAGAGGTATGCCACAAGTTGAAGTTGCTTTTGATATAGACGCAAACGGCATACTTTCGGTAAAAGCGGTGGAAAAAAAGACCAATAAAGAACAATCCATAAGAATTGAAGCATCCTCTACGCTTTCCAAGGAAGATATTGAAAAAATGAAAAAAGACGCGGAATTGCATGCCGAAGAAGATAGAAAAAAAAGAGAGTTGATTGACGCAAGAAACCACGCCGACGCTTTGGTTTATACAGCTGAAAAGTCGGTTGCCGATGCTGGAGATAAAGTTGAGCAAAGTATCAAAGACGATGTGAAAGCAAAAATTGAAAATCTGAAAAAAGCCAAAGACTCGGATAAAATTGCGGATATTGAAACGGCGCAAAAAGAATTATCGCAAGCGCTTTCAAAAATCGGAGAAGCGCTTTATAAACAGCAACCTGCTCCAACAGAATCATCGGAGCCACAAGCGGAAACAAAAGAATCAAAAAAAGACGAAACCAAAGACAATATTAAAGATACGGAACATAAAGATATAAATGAATAAAGATTATTATGAAACATTGGGAGTTCAAAAAAATGCTTCCAAAGACGATATAAAACGCGCCTATAGAAAAATGGCGCATAAATTCCACCCCGACAAAGGCGGAGGAGATGAAAAGAAATTCAAGGAAATAAACGAGGCATATCAAGTTCTTTCGGACGACCAAAAGCGGAACCAATACGATCAGTTTGGGTCCGCTGGGTTTAATGGTGGAGGTTTTTCTTCCCAAGGCGGAGGACCAGGTTGGGATTTTTCTCAAGGTTTTGGTGGGCAAGGTTTTAACGCAGAAGATTTGGGGGATATTTTTGAAAGTTTTTTTGGCGGGTTTGGTGGAGGGCAGAGACAGTCCGCGAATCGGCGCAGAGGCAGTGATATTTCAATAGGAATTGATGTGTCATTTCAAGAATCAGTTTTTGGTTCAAAGCGCAGTATTTTAATGCAACGCACGGCGGAGTGTGAGCTTTGCGTCGGAAGTGGAGCTGAAAAAGGCTCTCTAAAAAAGAAATGCCAATCGTGCCAAGGCACGGGAACCGTGCGCGAGAGCCGAAAATCTTTTTTTGGTTCGTTTACTTCTCTTGTGGAATGTAAAACTTGCGAAGGGTCTGGAGAAGTGCCGGAAAAAGTTTGCGCTTCTTGCAAAGGGTTGGGTGTAAAAAGAAAACAGGAAAATATTGAGGTGGACATACCTTCGGGCATACAAGTGGGAGAGGTAATAAAACTAACCGGATTTGGGGAGGCTGTTCGCGGGGGCACAGCAGGGGACTTGTACATAAGAATAAATGTTATGCCGCATAGTGTTTTCCATAGAGAAGGGAGCGATCTTTTGATGGATTTGCATTTGCCGTTGTCTACAATGCTTTTGGGGGGCGAGGAAAAAATAGAAGCCTTGGACGGGACAATGTTAATTAAAATTCCGGAGCTTTCAAATTCTGGAGACTTTTTGCGCGTGCGTGGAAAGGGGGTGCCAAAAGCACGTGGCGGAAGAGGAGACCTTTTGATTCGTCTTTATCCAAAACTTCCCAAAAAACTTTCCAGCAAATCCAAAAAAATCCTAGAGGATTTACAAAAAGAAGGATTATAAAAAGTCCGCCTAATAGGCGGACTCCGTCAATTGTTTTTCAAAAATGTCTTTTTCTTTGTTGTATTTAAAACCGCATCTTTTTGCTGTTACATTATATTTTAGGTAAAGGTTTTTTTCTCGTCTATCAGTGTACCAGTGATTTTTTTTAGATGGCTGTATAAAAACTTTTTCAAAACCGTTTTTTCGCGCCCAGTCAACGGTGATTTGGACAAGCATTTTTTCCCAGCGTAGAAATTTTAGAAGATGTTTTTTATAACGTACTCCTTGAATTTGATTTATGATTATTGATTTTTTTGTATTGTCAAAAAAATCAAATCCCACTGATGCTATGGCGTTTTGTTTTTTATTGTGAGGAGCGCAGGCACCCATAAGAACAAAATTATATTTTGCGTCTCTGTAAACTTCGTATAAATGGAGCAAATCGCTTCTATTGCCAACTGAATCTGATTTTACGGAAATAACTATTTGATACTCTATTATCCGGAATTTTAATATTAAAAAGAACGCAAATTTTGTCCACCAACTGTTTTTTGTGAATTTTGTAAGATATGGTTTTAAGTCAATATCATATAAGGTTCCTTCTTCAAATCCATCCTCAAGTTTATAGTTTTCCGGAATTTGCATTGATTTCTTCTTTCCTTTTGTTTCTGGTTCTAATTCTACACACTTAAATATTTTTGTCAAATTAAATTTTTTGTGTTATCGTTTTTATAACCGCCTGTAGCCCATCCGCCAACTGGCGGAGGTAGAGCAGTTCCTTTGAAATTTTGAAATAAATATATCCGCCTGTAGCTCAGTTGGTAGAGCAGCTCCCTTTTAAGGAGAGGGTCGGGGGTTCGATTCCCTCCAGGCGGACAATCTAAAGTACGTGTTATTGACATATTTATACTATGGGTGTATAATATGGTAGGATTGAAACCAACCAACTGGAGGTGTGTGAATGTATCGAACAAGTGCTTTTTTGGGAACGAGTGATTTTGTCGAAGGGAAGCTGTCCGAGCTCATTGCTGGCAGAACATCGCTCAACGTGCTTTTTGCAACTTACAATAATGTGTCTGGGTTTTCTGACGGCGAAGTTGCTCACGAGAAGCCGGGGTTGAAAGTTGTCGTGCAAAACGGCAATCTGCGTTACTCTTCTTTCGCGGCAGTTGGCGGACTCGTCGGCTTCGTGAAAAGAGACGAAGCTCTCTGCGACGCCGCAGAGGAAGCAGGAAACGAAGAAGCTCGCGAAGCGCAGAGAATGTTGGAGCGGAAACTCGAACAAGCTCCCGATATGTCGCAAGCCATTGCAGTCGTGTACGCCGGCCTTTCTGCGTTCGATGAAGCGCTCGAATTGGCTCGTACAATCAAGCGAGGTAACGCGAACGCCATCATCGTTGTCGTCACCTGCGATTGCGATTCTTCTCGAAAGCAGCGGGTACTCGAACCATTGCTCGCGAGCGAGGAAATCGCATCTGTCGTGATGACATCAAATTGCGGCGGACGCGCAACAATGGGCAAAATTTGCCAAGCGGTTATCGATCGTTGGCAATCGGCATCGGTTCAGTAAAAAAGTAGACCGCGGTGAATAACCGCGGTCTTATCTATTTATAAAACACCTCTTTCGGCAAGAGTTTTTTTATTTATCGTAAATCACCAATTCTCCGCAAATTTAAAGCGGGAATGCGATTGCGATACCATAAAAGCGGTTCTAACTTCATTGAGTAAGGCGGACAAATAAAAAACTCTAGATTTTTTTTGTTGTTTGTGTTATGTTTGGTGCAGAAGTTATTGAGGGTCTTTGCATGAGTACTGGACTTACAATTCGCGGAACTGGCGGTTTTACATTGCCTCTTATTGAAAACAAAGAACTGTTAGAATATTTGGAATCTCAAAAAGATTCAGCATGGCTTGAAGAAAAAACCGGAATCAAAACTCATAGTTTAAATTTTGATTGCTCGCAGGGTTCAAAAATTGATAATACTATTTCCTCAATTGATTATGCAGAATACGCCGCGCGCCAAGCAATGGCAAATGCCGGTCTTTCGGCGGAAAACATTGACCATTTATGTCTTGCTACTTGCACCCCTTCGCAATTACATTTCATGAGAGATGTTATTGAATTGCACCGAAGATTGGGTCTTCGCAAAGATGTTGTTGTAGATCAAATAGATGGTGGATGCGCCGCTCTCGCTAAAGCGTTTCAAACCGTGGAAATTCACGCGCGGTACAGCAATAAATATCCGAATTATAACGCGCTTATTGTAGCAACAAATGATGTTTCGTCTTTTTTGGACAAAGAGCGTTACAAAACAGTTCAAAATGCTTGGCTTTCTCCTGTGGTATTTGCGGATGGCGCTGGCGCTTTAATTCTGGGACCCGGAGATGGAATGTTTTTGGCGCGAACATACTGCGCTGTTGATGGAAATCACCCCTTGGTTGAATATTTGGGTGGGGGAGCTGAATATCCCACAAACTTGGCGACCCTTGATAAACATACTTACATAATGGACGCTCGTGATGTTGCCGTACAGTTTAGTCCGGCAATGGAAAGAGTTTTTGATAATCTTCTTTGGTATCGCAAAAATATTGCTATGAAAGACATAACCAGATGGTACATACATCAAGCAAATCTTCGTTTGATTGAACATTTTGTAAAGGAAAATAATATTTCAATGGATCTTGTTCCACACAATGTTGATGTGTTCGGCAACACAGTAAGCGCTTCTACTCTTTTGCTTTTGCATCGCGATATTTTAAATAGAGAATTTCCAAATGATGGTCCGGTGATTTTTATTTTTGTTGGTGCCGGAATGATGGAAGGCGGAGCTCTTTTTTTAGGATGAAAAATTGTACCCCCCGATCACGGTCGGGGGGCTTTTTTATTTTTTATATTTTGAGATAATACAAAAATGGCAAGCACAGAACTTCTTTTGCTCGCGATAGCCATAATGAACACCTTTTTAGGATTTATGGTTGCTTTTGGTAATCGCAAAGATCCGGTTAATAGATGGCTCGGTGTTTTTGCGGGGTCTATTGCGCTATGGGCAATTTCTTTGTTGGTTTTTCGTTCAACAGATAATTTAGAATTCGCGCAAACAGCTTTAAATGTTTCTTACGTTGCGGCGGTGCTTATCGCGCTTTCTTTTTATATATTCATGCACTATTTTCCAACTTTGGAAAAATTCGGCATGGTTCAAAAAGCGATTCTTTCTTTAAGTTCTGTTTTTGTGGTAAGCACACTTTTTTTAAAGAATTTTTTTGTTTTGGATGTTGTTGTGCGGGGCGGTGTTCGTGTTGGTTTGCAAAATGCTTTGGGTTATTGGATCTTCGCGCTTTATTTTGTTGTATATTTTTTTGGGTCGCTTGTTGTGTTATTTCGCAGGTGGCAAATGGCTGTTGCTTCGCTAAAACGAAATATCGGTTTTATAATTTGGAGTGTTCTTACGGCTGGAATATTGGGGGTCTTTTTTAATTTAGTGTTGCCGTCTCCATTTTTTATGGAATGGCGTTTTACTTGGTTGGGTCCAATTTTCACTGCGATTATTGTGGGTACGCTTTCTTACGCTATTGCACGTCATCGCTTGCTTAATATTCGAGTTATTGCTGCCGAAATGCTTTCTGTTGGTATTATTTTTGTATTGTTTATGGAAGCCCTTTTTGCCAAAACAGAACAAGAAAGAATACTTCGGCTTATCTTTTTTGTGGTTGCTGGATTTTTCAGTTCGTTTTTGGTGCGGAGCGTGCGAAGAGAAGTGGAACAAAAAGATGAGCTTGAACGTTTGGCAAAAGATCTTGAATTCGCGAATAAGGAACTCAAAAAACTTGACCAAGCAAAATCAGAATTTATTTCAATCGCATCACATCAGCTTCGCGCTCCGCTAACCGCGATAAAAGGTTATGTTTCTATGGTTATGGAGGGGTCGTATGGAAAAATTCCAATGAAAGCTGAAGAGCCTCTCAGACGGACCTTTGTGTCGTCTCAAGAACTTGTGTCTTTGGTGGCTGATCTTTTAAATCTTTCTAGAATTGAGTCTGGAAAAATTAAATATGAATTTAAAAATGTGGATTTGAAAAATATTATTTCCGGGGCTCTAAAGGAACTTGAAGAAGTTGCCAAAAAAGGCGAATGTAAAATAGAATTTTCAAATATGCCGGAAAAAGTTGAAGTAAGCGGAGACCAAAATAAACTTCATGAAGTATTTATGAATTTGCTAGATAATGCGATTAAATATTCAGAAAAAGGAACTATAAAAATAGGAGCTAGCGTAAAGGGTCAAGGGACAAGTAAAAAGATAATTATTTCCGTTATTGATAGTGGGATTGGAATTCGTTCGGAAGAAATGAGTAAATTGTTTTTGAAATTTGGACGCACGGAAACTTCTCAAAAAATCAGGCCCGACGGCATGGGTATAGGGCTTTATTTTGTCAAAAGAGTTGTAGAAGACCATAAGGGCAAGGTATGGGCGGAGTCCGAAGGGGCAGGCAAAGGCAGTACGTTTTTCGTAGAGTTGCCGGTTACTTAAAAACTATCCACTTGCATTATTTTTGGGTGGTGCTACAATGCTTTTAAGTCGCAGAAGGTAGGCGTGAATACTAGAAGCCCTACAGAGACAGTTTAAGCGGCTTTTGCCGTTTATTTATTTGTATGCCAAAAACAAAAACACAAAAACAAGAAGCAGTAAAAACTTTGAAAGACAAGTTAAGCCTGTCTGGTTTTGTGGCTTTTCTGAATTTTCACAAGCTTTCCGTTGCCAAAGCCACCGGTTTGAGACGCGCTTTGAAAAAAGCGGGAGGGGATTATATGGTATCCAAAAAAACTCTTATTTCCATTGCTTCAAAAGAAGTTGGTTTTGAAATTGATAAAAAGAAACTAGAAGGCGAAGTGGGTATTGCTATTGCCGGAAAAAGCGAGGACGCGATTTTGGCAATCTCAAAAGAAATTACCACTTTTGCCAAAAAAAACGCGGAAATGTTAAAAATAATCGGGGGTATTTGGTCCGCCGAATTTGGCGGAGGAGAATGGTCAGACGCTGATCAAATCAAACGCCTCGCCGCTATACCAGGAAGAGATGTTTTGTTAACACAACTTGCTTTTATGCTTAGTCAACCAATGGCGAGTTTGGCTAGAGTTTTAAATAAATTATCAGAAAATAAAGGTCAAAATTAGTTTAACAGTTAAATTAAATATTTATTATGGCTAACATAGAAAATATCGTAGAAGAAGTTTCAAAGTTGTCAGCGTTGGAACTTTCTGATTTAGTTAAAAAAATTGAAGAAAAATTCGGGGTTTCTGCCGCTATGCCGGTAATGGCGGTTGCGGGAGGAGTTGCGGGAGACAGTGAAGAAACCAAAGAAGAAAAATCTTCTTTTAATGTGGAATTGAAAAATGCCGGAGGACAAAAAATCGCGGTTATCAAAGTTCTTCGCGAAGCAATTGGTTTGGGACTTAAGGAAGCCAAAGATTTGGCTGACGCCGCCCCGAAAGTTGTAAAAGAAGGTATGGATAAAGCCGGAGCAGAAGAACTCAAGAAAAAACTTGAGGAAGCCGGAGCAACGGTAGAACTAAAATAATATTCATGACAATACTAGAAAGATTATTTGGCAGTCCCGCGAGGATTAGGCTGATGCGTCTTTTTTATTTGAATCCGGATAAACCGTTTGCTCTTAAAGAGATTTCCAAAATGGTGAAATTATCCGGAAGAGCGGTATCCAAAGAAAATAAACTTCTTTTGTCTATCGGTTTTTTGAAAAAAAGCGGAAAAAAGGGTTTTGTGATTTCAGAAACGTTTCCGCTTTTTTCGGTTTTGAGGAATCTTGTGATTACGGCTTCGCTTTCGTCTCGGGAAAATTTATTAAATTTTTTCAAAAGATATAAAAAGATAAAATTAGTTTCTGTTGGAGGAGTATTTTTGGACTCCACGTCAAGTGAATCAAATCTTGATTTGCTTATTGTGGGCAACGGAATTAAAAAAGGAGCTGTTGAAAAATTTATAAAAAAATTGGAACCTGATATTGGTAAAGAAATAAACTGGTCCTTTTTATCGCTTGCGGAGTTTAACGACCGTGTTGCCATGCACGATAAATTTTTACGAGATTTTTTTGATTCTCCAAACGAGTTTGTTATAAATAAAATTGAACAGGGCACTTAGCTCAGTGGCAGAGCACTGTCTTCACACGACAGGGGTCGCAGGTTCAATCCCTGCAGTGCCCACAATTATCCACACCTTTTTCTCTGTTGGCTGTTTCATCGTGGTAAAATAAAACTAAGGTCGATATTTAAAACGAGGGTTTCTCGAGAGCCCTTGTTATGTTTAAAGGATTAAAAGTTTAATATTAAAAACAAAAATATATGATAGTACAAACATGGGGGGACGTAATTACGGCTTCCTTTCAAGAATTGTGGGGTGGAGTTGTATCTTTTGTTCCACAGCTTATTATTGCATTGGTTGTTTTTATAGTTGGTTGGGTTATAGCCGTAGCTTTGGGAAAAATAATTTCTCAAGTTGTAAAAACATTAAGAGTTGATTCAGCTTTGGGTGCTTTGGGTGCCGAAGCTCCACTTTCGCGCGCTGGTTTGCGCCTTGACTCTGGCGCTTTTGTTGGCGGACTTGTTCGTTGGTTTTTTATTTTGGTGTTTTTGTTCGCGGCGCTTGATGTTTTGGGTTTGGGCCAAGTAACAGAATTTTTGCGAAGCGTGGTTCTGACTTACATTCCACAAGTTATTGTAGCGGCTTTCATTTTGCTTGCCGCGGCGTTATTGGCTGACTTTACTAGGAGGGTTGTGGTAAGTGGCGCAAAAGCTGCTGATCTTCCTTCCGCTGGATTTTTGGGTGGTGTTGCAAAATGGGCAATTTGGCTTTTTGCGATACTTGCCGCTTTGTTCCAATTGGGAATTGCGGGAGTATTTATTCAAACATTGTTTACTGCATTTGTAGCAATGCTTGCGATAGCCGGAGGACTTGCATTTGGACTTGGAGGTAAAGAAGCGGCATCCCGTTTCCTAGAAAAACTTCGCTCGGATATTACGCATCACTCATAAAGAAATTCTGGTTTTTACAAACCACAAAAAGCCGCCTTGACAGCGGTTTTTTGTTATGTTAGGAATATTGTTGGGTAGTTTGACAACCCAAATCAAGAAAAAAGGAGAAACTATGATTCTTGTAACTTTGGCAGAGTTGGTAATAATGGCACTTCTGTTTTATCTAGGAGTAACCCAAGTTGTTTTGCCACTATGGCGAGACACACCTCTTTTTCCGATGTTTCGGAGAGAAAGGCGTTTGCAACATGAGTTGGCTGAAGCTACTGAAAAAGTGGTTGAAGCCGAACTCGAACAAAAAGTCGCCGAAACGATTCAAAAAGCTGAGTCCGTTCGGCGAACAGTTCGTAAACCGATAACCCAAAACAGAAAAGGAGAAGTGTAATGGAAATCAGAAAAATACTCGCTCTTGTAGTTGCTGGAGTTTTACTGCTTGCCGCACTTGTGCTTAGCGGTAAGGTTGTGGAGAATGTTGATGCCAATGAGATTGTTGTAATTCAAGATCCGTTTGATGGCGAACTTCACTGGTACAATACTGCTGGAATCAAGTGGCAAGGGTTTGGACGTGTTACGTCATATCCGAAGCGCTCCATTTATGATTTCAAATGTGATGAGTACAAGGAAGGAACATCAGAAAGTCAGTGTTCTGAAGGTACGGCCGATGGTCGTATCAGTATTCGTTTCAATGATGGTGGACACGGCTGGGTTGATGGTTCTATTCAGTACGAGATGCCTCTAGATGCCGCCAATTTATCAGAGCTTCACGTTCGATTTGGATCACGAGAAGCGATTCAAAAGCAATTGATTGAAACAGTTGTCAACAAGTCCGTCTATATGACTGGCCCACTGATGTCGTCGAGGGAGTCATTTGCAGACAAGCGCAATGATCTTCTGCGATATGTTGAGGATCAAGTTGAGGGTGGCGTTTATCAAACAACTGCGCGAGATGTGCGTGTGAAAGATGAACTTTCTGGCACAGACAAGACGGTCAAACTTGTTGAGATTGTCAATGGAGCGGGCAATCAGCCACTTCGTCAAGAGCAAGCCCAGTTGACTAAATTTGGCATAAAGCCATTTAATTTTTCTATCAAGCGACTTCCGTATGACGCGGAAGTAGAGAAGCAGATTCAAGCGCAACAACAAATAACAATGCAAGTTCAAACTGCCATTGCTGAATCGCGACAAGCAGAACAGAGAGCAATAACTGTTGAACAACAAGGAAAAGCTGAGGCCGCAAAAGCGAAGTGGGATCAAGAAGTTATCAAGGCAAAATTTGTAACAGAAGCTCAACAGCGTTTGGAAGTTGCGGAGCTTGATAAAAAGGCTGCGGTTGAAACAAAAGCCAAAGATATTTTGCTTGGCGAAGGTGAAGCTCGACGTCGTGAACTTGTCATGAGTGCCGATGGCGCGCTCGACAAAAAGCTTCAGACATATTTGGAATCCCAGAAAGTTTGGGCTGAAGCCGTAAAGGGCTATCAAGGCAATTGGGTTCCTGGTGTTGTGATGGGCGGTGGCCAAAACGGAGCCGCGTCTGGCGCACAAGATCTTGTTAATCTTTTGACGGCCAAGACGGCAAGAGAACTCGGACTTGATTTGAATGTTCCAAAATCAAACGGAACAAACAAAAAACAATAATTAATTAAATTTTTAAAATCCCCAACGCAAAAGCGGTGGGGATTTTACTTAGCAATCCAATTGCTAAGTGAGTGTGCATAACCTATTGACGCCGTTTTTGGGGTGTGTATAATGACTATACAAAGAAATATGGATATTAAATTTACTATAAAATACCAAAAAAGCGGGAATTGAGTGCTGTTTAAGTTGTATTTTACAAACCCGCTTTTAGGCGGGATTTTTAGTAAAAAAAACTCATTTTTCTTTTGAACTTTGAAAATTTAATAAATAAAAATAAAATTGTAAATGTATTTTCTAACGAGAACACTTGTCCCGCCGTGTGGCGGGACGGTTACAGGATGTTTAAATGCATCCAAAGGGCATATGGAGGATGGCTTAAGATGCGTAGGGCGACGAAGGACGCGGCGTGCCTGCGATAAGCTTCGGGGAGGCGGTGAGCAGCCTTTGATCCGGAGATTTCCGAATGGGGAAACCCCCCTAGAATAATATCTAGGGACTCCGACCTTGCGTCGGAGTGCGAACCCGCTGAAGTAAAACATTTCAGTAAGCGGAGGAAAAGAGAACAATAGTTTATTCCCCCAGTAGCGGCGAGCGAAAAGGGAAGAGCCCAAACTATTTTTTTACGCGCAAGCGTAAAGAGGTAGGGTTGTAAGTTTAGTTTTAATCTTTAATGATAGGGAAACTTTAGATTATTAGTAGAACGGCCCTGGAAAGGCCGGCCAAAGAGGGTAATAGCCCCGTAAACGAAAATTATTCTAAATTCTTTAAACTTTACTTGAGTACCCCGAAAAACGAATTGTTCGGGCGAATCTGCCAGCACGAGCTGGTAAGGCTAAATACCACGCATCATTGATAGTGAACAAGTACCGCGAGGGAAAGTTGAAAAGTAGCCCGGTGAGGGCGGTGAAATAGTACCTGAAACCATATGCTTACAAAGAGTCAAAGCCCCGATAGCAATATCGAGGGTAATGGCGTGCCTATTGAAGAATGAGCCAACGAGTTATCCATCACCTTTTGTTTAAGGGCGTGAAGCCCGGAAGCAAAGGGAAACCGAGTGTTAATAGCGCGTCTCCCGATTTCGGTCGGGGGGAAAGGTGCTGGATAGACCCGAAGCCAGATGAGCTTACCATGACCAGGGTGAACTCCGATTAACATCGGAGGGAGGCCCGAACCGTTTAGCCGTTCAAAACTATCGGATGAGTTGTGGTAAGGAGTGAAAAGCTAATCGAATCTGGTAATAGCTGGTTCTCTCCGAAATAGCTTTAGGGCTAGCGCTATATGCAAGCTTGGAGGTAGAGCTACTGGATGGACTGTAATGGGAGAAATCTCGACAGTCCAACCAAACTCCGAATGCCAAGCCTTTTAATATAGTAGTCAGACCATGGGGGCTAAGCTCCATCGGTCAAAAGGGAAAGAGCCCGGATCTCAATCTAAGGTCCCTAAATTCATGCTAAGTGCAAGTAAGGAGGTGAGGTTTCAAAAACAGCGAGGAGGTTGGCTTAGAAGCAGCCACCCTTTAAAGAGTGCGTAACAGCTCACTCGTCAAGAGATCTTGCGCCGAAGATAATCGGGGCTAAGCATGATACCGAAGGTGAGGATTTTTCCGATTTAGGTCGGAGGAATGGTAGGAGAGCGTTCCTTGTGCAGTGAAGCCAAAGGCGTGAGCCATGGTGGAGCGCAAGGAAGTGAGAATGTTGGCACAAGTAACCACAACTCCGGTGAGATACCGGAGCACCGAAAACCCAAGGTTTCCTTGGCGATGGAAATCAGCCAAGGGTTAGTCGGTCCTAAGCCGATGGCGAAAGCCGCAGGT
>DATDXD010000005.1:0-62667 GCA_036517275.1 Minisyncoccota bacterium | reverse complement strand
ACAAACGCGGCAAGCGCGGCAAATGCCAAAAGGAATGGAATAAAACGAGTTACAAAATCCGGAAAATCTTTTACTTCCTGAATTCCCGGAAGAGGTTCAATGAGTTTGTAAGTAGCAGAGTCTTGCGCCAATGCTATTGGCGCCAAAAATCCCAAAATCAAAATACTAAATCCTAAATAAATTCCAAGCACTAAATTCGAAATATTTTGTGATTTCATTTTATTTTAATGTTTATTTTTCCCTCGCCTTTTTGAAACACATTCTTCTCATTTTCTATTTTAAACGAAATATTGTTTTCTGACTCGCTACCAGATTGTGAGGAAAGTTCTAAAAGAAACGGGTTTTGTTCTTGTCCTGAGCTTATTTTGCTTCCGTTTGTGAACCAAGATAGGGTTGAATGAAAAAGCGAATCAATGTCAAAAAAGAAAGGTTCCGCCGCAACGGCGAACTCTTCGCCGGATTTTGTTTCAAACGATGAAAATGCCAAAGCGGATTTTCCCAGCAAGGAACTTTGTTTGTATAAAATTATTTCCGGCCGGCGCATTTCCACAATAAATCTTTTTTCATGAGAAATCGCGCCATTTAATGAACTTGCCTTGAGGGTTACTTCGTTTACCCCAAGAAAAGTTTTTGGAAGCGCGAAAATAAATTTATTTTTTCCTTTGCCAGATTGTTCTCGTATTGGATTACCATCTAGTGTCCATTCAAATATCAAATTTTGCGGAGAAATACGCGATCCCCCTGAGTGTATATGCGGAACCGTGTAAATTTCCACAACACTTCCGGAGGTTGGAAGCGGCGAACCCCTGTAAAATGGAGGAGTATATGCAAGAGGGTTTATTATAAAATCAATATCATTAACGTTGATTTGCGCTGACGCGGAATTACCCACCGTTACGGCGATAATTTTGGTTTGAGCGCCTAATTTTTCTCCGGAAAATGTTTTTTGCGTGATTCCGTTGCCTTCGTCAATTTTTTTACCGTCCTTGAACCATTCAAAGTACGCGCGTGAAGCATCAAATTGGTAGGATTTTGCTTCAACAGAGTATCCTTGATTTGGAGCTGGTGAAGAAGGAGAAACAACCAAAAACAGATCATTTTCTTGAGCGAATACTTTAAATCCTAAACCCAAAATACTAAATCCTAAATAAATCCCAAGCACCAAATTCCAAATGTTTTGCGATTTAATATTTTTCATTGAAATTCTTTTTTCGCTTTCTTTATTGCCAATAATTGCGCTGGATCAGAGGTAATAAGCTGGTCTTCCGTGTACGAAGCCAAAACTTTTATTGCCACATGTTTCAACCCCGCGAAAAATATTCCTTCTCCAACATCCGATTCCAAAAGAAGATATTTTTCTTCATCCGTGAGATTAAAATTTTCTTTTAGCGCTTCAATTGCGGCAGGAGATTGTTTCAAAAGAAGCTGTAGCGAAGAGTTTGTGATGAGCGGTTTTCCATAAGGTGAGTTCAAAAAATCTCCAACATCTTGAGTAATTGTGCAAAGTCCGAGAAAATATTTTCTCGCGCGTTTTGCGATACCGTAAAGGAAAGATGCGCCTTGTTCGTTTTTCATGATCCACCAAGCTTCATCAACCACCAAAAGCCTCTTTTTTACTTGGGTTCGAATGGCGCTCCAAATGTAGTTTATTATTAAATACATTGCCACTGGACGCAGTTCGTCTTCCATATCGCGGACGGAAAATACAACAAATTTTTGGTTTATATCCACGTTTGTGGGCTGGTTTATAAAATTGGACCATGTGCCTTTTGTAAATTTTTGGAGTCTTTGCGAAAGCGATTCTCCGCCTTCCATGTTTGAGACAATAAGTTCCAAATCAGAAAGTATTGGCGGAGTTTTTAGTTTAAAGTCCGATGCTGGAGTAATGTCGCGCGACGCGTATGTTTCGGCTATTGCCCTATCCATAATCGCATCTTCTTCCGGGGTGAGTCCCCCGAGCATTATTCTAAAAAGTCCCACAAGGTTGATTATGTGCGAGCGTAAAACATCAGCTGGAGATTCATCTTCGCGCGGAGTCGGTAGTTCAAATGGATTTATGTGGTGTTTGGAAGCCAAAGATATGTTGAAATATTTTCCTCCCGTGGCTTCCGCTAAATATTCATACTCTCTTTCCGGATCTATAACTATTACGTCCGTATCAAACATAAGCGAGCGAAGCACTTCCAATTTTGTGGCGTAAGATTTTCCAGCGCCAGCTTTGGCAAATATTACAGAGTTATAGTTTTCCATTGAAAACCTATCAAACAATATCAAAGAGTTGTTGTGAGAGTTTATACCATAAAGAATGCCTTTGTTTGATGTAAGGTCAAAGGAAACAAAAGGGAATATGGAAGAAGCTGGAGAAGAATTTAAATAGTTGTTTATTTTTAAAACATCAGAAGCTGTTGGAAACGCAGTATCCAATGCTTCTTTTTGTTGAAAAAGCGCGGACTTCGCGTAAATAAGACGAGACTCAAGCATTGATTTTATTTCGCTTTCCGCCTTGTTGAGTTCATCTTGGTTGTCGCCATAGATTGTTATATAAACCCCAAAACTGAAAAGTTTTTCTTGCGCCTGTTGGAGTTTGTCGCGCAAGGATTCTAAATCTTGGTACGCGGTGTCAAGCATTGGATCACGCACCAAACCTTTTTCTTGTCTAATATTTATCTGTGATTGCACCTCGGCAACTTTTCGCTGAAGACGGCGCAAAATAATTGCCGTATCCACTGGGTGTATGTGTATTGAAACATCAAAAACTTTGTCCAAATTTATAATTGGAGAAAACCAATTTGAAGAAAGATATCTTGGTAAGGAAAATACAAAAAGAGTGCGCGCGTACTTTTCCCCCAGACGGACAAAATTGGAATTAATTTCTAAAGCCGAAGGCGCTATTACATCTTTCAGTTCCAAAACACCAGTTCGGTAAATTTCTTCTGGAAATACAGGTAAAATATCCACGCCTTCTTCTTTTTGTTTTTTATTAAAAAATGCCATTTAAGTGGTTATTGTTGGTGGTTTACCTTTTTCCAGTTCGCCCGGATTGTATAGCCCATAGAATAATTCTATCAGTTCCTCGGTGTTTAGGGGCACCGCGCGCACGCCAGAGCGCACAAGCCCTGTTATTACGTTTTCCATTCTTTGCCACAGCTGGTTTTTGTATTCTTCAAATTTTTGTGGCGAGAGAGTTTGTTCGCCAGATGTTTTTTGCGAACCCCAAATAGATTTTAATAAATTTTTTAACATTCCTGCGGAAAGTTCTTTTGTCTCAAAAACTGGAGGAATGAAAGGAACTACCACGTAAAAATTTTTATTTACAATGTTCGACGCTTTTACAAATGTTCTTATAAATTCTATGTATTCGGAAATTTGTATCTGCAAAAGTTCGTTTTCTTGTTTTTCTTTTGTTTCTTTTAATGTATCCAAATAAGGCTCTATGTTTATTTTTCTGGATTGCATAAAAAATTGAACAGAAAAATCCAAAGAATTTAAAAAGTTTTGATACTGAAGTATTATTGCTGTTTGTTCGTCTGCCGATTTTAAAGCGAAGTTCAAGGAAGACGCCATTAAAACAACTTTTAAAGATCCGTCTTTTAAAATTAAAACACCATCTCGTATTTCTTCTATATTTAAAATTTGCTGTGAAGGAGTTATCATTTGCGGGTTTTTTGTTTAATATCCAGCGACCATGCGAGTTCCTGAAGCTTACTTTCAGTAAGCTTTGGTGCAACTCCGACGCCCTTTGGGGTCGGAGCCCCGACCTCTTCGGAGCGTCGGGGTTTGCTTTCCCTCTGCCATATAAAAACTTTCTGTTGCGATGTGTGACTTAAAAAGTTTGCCAAAACTTTTGTAAATGGAATTCCGTTTATTTTTAAAAATGTGAGAGCCAAAGAAAATCCACCAATTGGGAGTCCCAATAAAATTACAACCCAAAGCTGAAAAAAGACATAAAGTATAAATATGGCGGCTACCCCACCCAACAAATAGAAAAATTGTTTGGCTGTTAATGGTCCAAAAATTTTATCTTCTACGTCTATAAATTGAGGAGTTTGATATTGCATTATTGTATTGATTCTTTGTAAATGTCGTTGTTTAGCGATTTATTTAATATTGTTTTTGCTTCTTTTGAAGATTGTGGTATTGGTTCTTCTTTGGGCGGAACAAAATCCGGCACTATTTTTGGTTTTTCTTCTGTTGGTATGCGACGAAGAAAAATATCTGGAATGCTCGGTTTTTCAACATTGGGCTTTTCTTTGTCAAAACCAGATGTTTGATTGAACGTTGGCGGGATTGTTATTCTTCCACTGATTTCCGGTTTAATATCTACCTTTGGTTCTACTGGTTTTGCTATTTCCCCAACTTTTATATTTTCCGGTTGTTCCGGCATTATGTGTTTGCGTGCTTGTTTTAATGCGTCATGATTTTTGAGAATTTGGTCTACTTTTTTCGAAATATCTCCCCGCGTTCCTTCTTGACCCCCAACCCCCTCGACCCCTTCCTCCCTTCGTAATGGGGAAGGGGGGATTGTGGGAGGAGTTACTTCAACTGGTAGGTTATCGGGTATTTTTTCAGAAACCTTCCTTAAAGGTTCAACCGAAGGCTGAACCGGTTCTTTTATGATGCCATGAATCTTTTTTAACGACTCTCTAATTGGCGAAAAAACTTTTTGATTTATGTCTTCAGCGATTTCTTTTGCCTTTATCGCTTCTACACCCAATCTTTTTTCCAAATTTTTTATGTATTCGCTTGGTTTTGTCATTCCAAGCATTACAAGCCCCGTTTCATCTGAAAGCTCCCCCATTTTATCAATCGCAAGCCCGTGTTTTTTTCCCACCTCAAAAATCGCATCCGAAGTTGTTGTCGCAAACAACGCCTTTTGGACATCTTCTGTAATGTCCATATATCTTTTTATTATTTCTTGTTCTTTTTGATCCAAAGCCATAGTTAATTATATCATTTTATTCGCCGAAAATTTCTTTTTTAAACATTTTTTCTACTGGAATAAGTTTTATTCCTCCTTTCTCTTTCTCCCACAGTTTTATCAATTCGTTAGCAAGCTCTTTGTTTTTAAATTTAACTTCAAAAGTTTCCCGTATGGCTTCTTCTCTAAATTGTCTATTTTGCATCAACGGCGCCAATATTTCCTGTTGCGTTAATCCTTCTGCTCTATTTGTCATATCAATTTTATCTTTCATTGTGTTTGTAATGTTCCCGAGCATAATTTCTTGAAGTTTTTTTGTTTTTGCCGGATTTTCAAGCAACGGCAAAAGTTTTTGTATGTTTCCTTTCTCAAATATTGCGTTTACAATTCGTGCGTCACCAAGTAATTCCAATGTTATTTTTTGTTCTAATGTTTTTGGTGACATTGTGTTAATTTCAGAAACAAGCGCGGTGTGGAATGCATCTATACTCTTTGGATCAACTTTGTTTATAAATTCAATTTTGGTGAGAATATCCAGATCTTTAACACGGTCAGTTGTCCTTATTACTTCTACAATACTCTCTACTAATTTAGTTTCTTTTTTGTCCGATCGTGTTCTAAGTTCGTTTGCAAGTTCTTTGGCAGTGCGAGATTCTACCATTTCCTGAATGTTTCCAGGAATTCGATCCTTGTTCTTTGTATACACGTTTTTATTTTGGTCAGTCATTGTTAATACATATTCGTCTATTGTTGACAAAAGTTCGGCATCGTCTTTGTTGTCTCTAGCCAACACGCCAAGTTGCGCGGCGCTGGCGCCGGAAAGAATCTTTTTCTTGATTGCGATATCTCTTTGTTTTTCTTTTTCTCCTTTGTTTCCTTCCTTGTCTCTAATGTCCACCGCCTTTATAAACGCCACAACGGTTTCAGATGAAGCTCGTTTGCCAATGTAGTCGCGGTAAAATTTGTCTTGTTCAACTGGATCTGTTTCATTGAGCCATCCTTGAAGTTTTTTGAAAAGCTCCGGACTGTTTTCAGAGTACGTTTCAAACAATTCCAGTTTCTGCAACTCGTTCGTCGCAAACTTAAAGCGATTTTTTTGTTCAGACTCGTTTTTAATGTTTTCAAAAAACAAAGCAAGTTCGTTGTTTTTTTGCGCTTCAGTACCCTCAACTTTCCACCGCGCCAATGTGTTTGCATATTTTTGGTTTGAAGAAAAACCTGGATTTTCTTCCAAAAATGCATTCGCGGCGTTAAACGCGGCAAGTCCTTCAGCACCCCCCACTTCTTTAACTTTTTGAAGGAATTGCGCGCGTTTTTCAGCGTCTTCAATACTCAAAAGAACTTGTTTTCGCACATCTTCCGGAAGAGTTCCAAACTTTCCCCATTGTTCTGGGAGAGTGTTTTTGTATTTGAATTCTTCTGCCTCCGTTTTCAGTTGTTCCTCACCCGTAAACGCGTATGAACCCAAAATTCTTCGCGCGTCTTGTGCCGCTGCTTGTTGGGTCAGAATTGGATTTCCGTCTTCATCTACTGCTTTAGAAAGACCAGCAATTAGCGATTCTCTTTCATCGCCCTTCATTTTGCGCAACATTGCAAGTTTTGCGGCTTGGTCCAGTTTTGCAAAATATGCAGCGCGATCAGCTGGCGCGAGCCGTGAGCCAAGTTCAGCTTTGGCGGCAGCCTGCTCCGGCGCTTTACCTGCCTTGGCTATTTTTTCAAGCGCTTGTTTTGCGGTAATTCCTGCCAACGGTCCAACCAATGGAATTTTAGCTAACTTTTCTGGTATTCCCGCAGCCACACCAGCAGCTCCAACTGGTGCCCAAAGGTTTCGTGCTGCAACTCCACCAACAAAACCCGTAATAGCGCTCCTTGCTGTGTCAGCCCACTTCATTAAGGCGCCAGCGCCAATTGCTCCCATTTTGCGCGAGATCCACAAGCTTGCATAAAGCAAAACAATGGAAAACATATAGAATATAAGGCGAATGTTTGCCGGGTTTTCAAGGTTGTAATTTGCATAAGGAGCAATTGCTGGAGTTTCAAGGGCGGATTTAAGTTCTCCCATTAAAGCGATAGATATCCACAAAAAGAAAAGAGCTAATGGTGCAAAAAATGATTGAGTAAGCAACTTATCCCACCACATTTTTCCATAGCTTTGCGCACCAGGCATAGCAGTCATTACCAAACCAAGCGGAGAAATTATAACCAAAAAAAGAAGCGTTACAATTCTAATAATAAATAAAATAGCAAGCGATAATATTACATACGCAGTAACAGCAAGAAAAATATCGGAAACGAGAATTCCTATAAATTGTTCAGTCGCTATTCCCAACACAGAACTATTTCCCAAATATGTTTGTATGGCACCCCACCCCGCCGTAAGTAACGCAATTGTTCCAACTACTGCTTGTGCAATGACGTATCCTGTAAATATGGCTTCTGCTGGTCCTCCTTGCGCGTGCACTGACGGAACAATAAGGTTGGCGCCACCGGAGTTATTATTGTTTGGTGTGGTATTTTGTTGTGGATTTTGTGGTTGTGTTTGTGATTTTTCCGGAAGTTCTTGCAGTGCTTGAGTAAATATTTTTGAGTCCAAAGCGTTTTCAAGGTTTGCTGACACATCACAAGTTTTAAGTCCAGATTGTGAATCTACCCTTTCTTCACAAATTGAGTTTAAAAATTGAAAAGATATAATATTAGCCACATCTATGATAAATTTGCTTACCGGTAAACTAAAGTTTACAACCAGCGCCATCATTATCATTATTGGCAAAAGTTTTTTAGCCTGAAAAGAAGAAACCCTTAAAATTGTGCCTATGGCTATAAACAAAAATATTAGTATAAACCAAACATTTACAAGATCCCGCACCAATTGCCAAGCAGTATTAATGGCTGGCATTTGAAACCAATAAGGATTTAGCGCCATAGAAACAGCGCTGTTTAAAAGACCGTACGCGAAAGTAACAAACCAAAAAAGAAGGTGGTACAAAACTTGTAGTAAACCAAAAATAGCAAGTCCCCACTCAGCTGTTTCTCCAACCTTGCTAAGAAATCCCGCTGCCACTCCTCCTGCGGTTCCCAATTTTCCCAAAGCTCCGGATGCGGCTGTGCCAGCTCCTCTAGGTAGAAGTTCCACACCGGTGGGTAGTTTTTGAGGAGCGAACCCTTGGGCGCCAGCAAAGTCAAAAGAAGATAAAAAACTAAAGACCAAAAACAAAAGACACAGACCGAGAACAAATTTATTTTTTTGATTTTTTATTGAGTTGGTTTTTGGCATGTTTCTAATTCTTGTTCTGCCGAAGTGACCTCTCCGGCAATTTGGCTATTTTCCGTCACTGCGGAGTCGTATAGAGAAATTACAATATCAACCGCGGCTCTTAGGTCTGTAAACAATTGATAAATATCGTCAGTGTTGCCGGATCTTGCGAGTTCTTGTTCGCCTATTTGCAATTGTCCAACCATGATGTTTAAGTTTTCTATATCGTCTTCAAGTTGTTTAATATTGTTTTTTGCTATATCCACATTTGTGCTTGTGGCTGTCGCTCCCAAGCAGGAGTTTATGCTTTCCAAAATACCAAGTAGATTTCCAGCTTTTGAAAGAGAGTCTTGTTTTATTGAAATTGTTTGTTGCGCGAGTGATATTGCTTGCGGGAGTTCAAGTGAATTTGAAACTTGTTGAACAGCTCCAGAAGTTTCGTTTTTTGTGTTTTCCCCGAATATTTTTAATGGATCTTCGGCGGGCGGAGTATTTACCGGAACAACACCCTTGTTGTTGTTTGACGAACGAATACTGCTTGCCAATCTTTGAAACGCGGCTGCCACTATTTCGTCTATTTCATCCGCAAGTTCAAGTTGGCGAATGTCGGAACTGAAAACTTCTTCTAACTGGTCTTGTATCAATGTCCCAGGAGAGGTTGTTCGCCAATTTAAACATAGAGGTTTTTTGCCGGTAGAAGACGAGGGGTCATCTATTTCTATTTGACTTATACAAGTTTCCACACCCAAGAATCCACCTCCAGCTAAAGCCTCAGTTTTTTTAGATTCAATTGCTCCAGACTCTCTTGCTAGTTGTTCTTCCCGAAGCAGATAATATGAACCATAAAAGTTGTTTTGTGGTAGAAGAGTTATTTGAAACCATCTTTCCCATCCGCCTTGTTTAAAATCTTTGTAAAAATTTTCCACATTTTTCGCGACATCTCGTATGGTACATTGCGCTCTTTGGTAGTACGGAGCTTGTCCGAATCCAAGTTGTAATTGGAGACGCGGTTTGAATGGCTGGCAAATTTCCGTAAGCTCAAATTCTTTTATAAATATTCCACTGGCTTCATTTGCCACATCTTTTAAAAATTCTTCCCAGTTTGTAACAAATAACGGTTTACTTCCTCTTCCACCTGTTCTAATCCAATTTACAATATCTTTTGTTATTTTATTTATCGCCATTCTGGCTAGCTGATAAGCAATACTATCATCCGATCCGGATGCTCCCGGCACAGGTAGGCTTGATTTTCCGAGACCGGGTATGTTTATTTTTTTTGTTCCTACTTCTTTTTGTTCTATTGCGCGTGTAGATTTATCAAAAACCGGCACTTCGCCATTTGCCTCCAATCCTCCACTTATGCTTGGAATACTACTAAAACCCTGCACCAATCCAGCAGAGGTTTTTAAGTTGTCCAACCAACCAGCGTGAACCAAAGGAGTAAATGAAAAATTAAAGATAAAAGACCAAAAACTCAAATTTAAAATCAAAAATTTTAATTTATATTTCATTGAAGTATCGTTTAAAGAAATAACCACCGTCGTTTTCGGCAAAATCTATTTTATCTTTTTCAATCTGTGTTTTTAGATTTTTCAAAAATTCTTGGGAGCGTTCTTTTTCTTTTTCGTAAAGCCTCATTCCGATAATCGCTTTTGCTGGGTCTTCTTCAATGTTTTTCATCGCTCGCACGGCAAAAAGGGTGTTTTGCATAATATTGAGTACCGAAAGATGTGAGTCCGTGTAGGATTCGGGAACCGTTTCATTTTTAAGAATTAAAACCATATTTTTGTAAGCGTCAATAAATTTATCAAAAAGTTTTACGTTTTCCAATTGTTCGCTGGAAATTACCAATCCCAGAATATCCAGCTCCGAAATTGAAATATTTTTAAAATTTTTACTAAAAGCACTACCAAGGTTATCAAGATAGATTTTGGGGCTTAAAAGTTTGGAAATTTTTACATCCTCTTTTTTAAAAATATCTTGATATGCAGCCACCCCTTGTTCTATGCCTAACACCATTGAATCCGCGAGCCCCTGTTGGGCGGAAGCGCTAAGCGATTCGCCACCAACAACTCCTTTGCTCGCAAAATAATTCTGGGCGAACTCCTCGGCAATTTTTGCGGTAAATGTCATGGGTTCGCTAGAATTTTTATTTTTGCTTAACTCTTCCGGATTCTGAAATTTATCAGTACAAACTTTTTCGCAAATTCCAGCGATTTTTGGATCTCTTCCTGTTTTGACTTCGTCCCCATCGTTTGTTGTATCACCATCAGTATCGTTTATTTCCTGATTTGTTTTCCAAAGAGCTTCTTCCCAATCCAAAAGTCCATCGTTGTCAGTATCTTTCGAGGCTTCTGCGTCGCCCGCCTGAATGTTCGCAGAACTTTCGGTGGGTATTTTCGCGAGTTTGCCATTCCAATTTTTCCACAAAAATAACCCTAACCATCCCAGCCCCAAAATAACCAGGAAAGAACCAATGATTTTCACAAAATTTTTAGATGGTAGGTAATCCAAAACTGGTGAATCTTTTTCACCTTTTTTATTGTATCATTTTTGTGCTCAAGTTAGAATTAAAGATATGCACAAACTTGTAGCTTTATTTTTGATTTTGGCTTTTTGGATGTCGCCTGTTGTAAGTACGGCTTATATTAAAATTCCTACCGCTTCTCCTGGGGGTGGTTTGGGTGGATTTTTTAAACCATGCGGAGATCCAACTTCTTGCGCGATTATTATCGGAATTCAGGTATTTTTGATACTTTTTGAAAGTAAATTGGCATGCCTTTTTGGAAGCGAAAAGGATATGTTTGCCAAGGGGCTTTCACCCTCAACTGTTGTCAAAAATGAGACTTATGACAATATTGCGGGGGTCAGATCTTTGACGGACACAATCGGTTCTTTTGGTGGGCAAATTTTATCAAAACAACCATGTAAATGTGGGGCTAAATTGGGAGTAAAAGATGTAATAATGGTAGGACCACCAAAAAGGACAATGGTTGCTGTAACTTCCGCTACAAAAGTTTACGACTACAAAGCAACGAATGACGGAAATTGGGTTTTGGGAATATCCACAAACGAAATTGTTTGTAGAATACCTAAGGCTTTGGGGATTGCACAGATTGGAACAAGTAGATAGATTTCCAGTCCTCCAGTTTTAACTCCTCCGGTCTCATATTTTGGTATTTTTCCGGTATATTTTTGTTCAAAGAATGCCTTAGCATTTTACGTTTTTGTTGGAAAGCAATTCTGGCAATGCCTAAAATTTTTTCTACCTCACCCCCAGAAGAGAGATTGATATCTCTCTTCTTTCCCCCTCTCCTTACTAAGGAGAGTGGGTTAGGGGGTGAGGTAGTAATCTTAATAATCGCCGAATCCACTTTTGGTGGGGGGAAAAAATTTCCTCTTTTTACGATTTTTATAACTTCAGGTTCTCCATAAGCTTTAACGGACAAAGAAAGCAAAGATTCTTTTCCATCTTTTGCAATAATTCTTTCCGCTACTTCACGCTGAAGCATTAAGACCATTAGTGATGGACGAAGTTCCTTGTCCGATAAAAAAATACGCAAAAATTTAGAAGTGATGTAGTAAGGGATGTTTGCAATTAGTTTATAGTCCACAGTCTTTAGTCCATGGTTTTTTGTGCTAGTTTTTAATATATCCCCATAAATTATTTCTACGTTTTTTTGATTTATAAATTTATCTTTCAAGTATTCTACTAATTCTTTATCTTTTTCCACTGCGATTACTTTTTTTGCTTTTTGTGCCAACATTTCGGTTAAAACACCCTTTCCGGGACCAACTTCAAGAACCACATCTTTTTTAGATACATTTCCAATTTTAACTATTAAATCTACAATAGATTTGTTTATTAAAAAATGTTGTCCGAGTCGTTTATTCAACATAAATATTTTCTTCTATCTCGTAATTTTTTGGTTGTCCGATATATGCAAGTAAATATTCTGGTATTTCTCTTAAAAATCTTGATGGCACAGATAAATCTGTATTTCCAAAAATTGTTCGACGGGCAGTTAAAGTAAGATAAAGATTTGTTTTTGCCCGAGTTAGAGCCACATAAAAAAGTCTGCGCTCCTCCTCTACTTTATTCGGTTCAATTGAAAGATTGTGTGGAAAAAGTCCCTCTTCAAGTCCGGATACAAAAATAGTTTCAAATTCCAACCCTTTTGCCATATGCGTGGTCATTAGACTTACTTTTTCTTGGTTTTTAGACATTTTGTCTTCCGCCGAAAACAAAGATACATGTTCTAAAAATTCGGAAAGACTAGAATTTGGCTTTGATTTGGCAATTGTCAAAAGTTCCATTACGTTTTGCCATCTCTCTACTCCTTTTTCCGTACCATCGTTTATGTATTCCTCATATTTTATTTTTTTGATAAGGATTTTGAGAAAGTTGAAAGCCGAATTTTGACCCTCATTTTCCCGCAACGAATCAATTATGTTGTTAAAAACATTTACTTTGGAGGTATCAGCCGGTTCTAAATTAATTCCCCCCAAAACTTTAAGCATTAAAGTTTTTCCGATTCCTCGTGGAGGAGTGTTTAAAATTCTTTTTTTACTTTGTAAATCGTTCGGGTTTTGGACAAGTTTTGCGTAAGCTAAAACATCTTTTACTTCTTTTCGTTCGTAAAATCTAAAACCACCAATTACTTTGTATGGTATACCATTTGCCAACATTGCTTCTTCAAGAACGCGCGATTGGGCGTTGGTTCGATAAAGAATTGCAATTTCACTTAGCTCTCCGAGAGCTAAGTGAGATAAACGTAGAATTTCTTGCGCAATTTTTTGCGCCTCGTTTCTTTCGTTTGATCCAAAAATCACCTTTATCAGCTCTTTTCCTTGTTTTTGGGCGACCAAGTTTTTAGGAAGACGTGATTTGTTGTTCAAAATAACCGCGTTTGCCGCTTCTAGTACTATATCTGTTGAGCGATAATTTTGTTCCAAGGTTATGATTTTGGCTTCCGGATAATCTTTTTGAAAGTTAAGAATGTTTCTAAAATCAGCGCCTCTCCAGCTGTAGATTGCTTGGTCAATGTCTCCCACCGCGAATATGTTTTTGTGGACGGAAGCAAGGAGTTTGGATAAAACATATTGCGCTTCGTTTGTATCCTGATATTCGTCTATATGGATAAATTGCCAGCGATTTTGGTAGTCCAAAAGCGCTTTTTCGTTGAATCTTAAAAAATTTGTTGGAATAAGCAAAAGGTCGTCAAAATCCAAAGCGTTTTGAATTTTTTTCTTTGCTTCGTAAAGAGACCAAACTCTTTTTGCAAAATCTTCCCACAAGCTTGTTTCTTCAAAAACCTCATGAGTAAGTAAGATGTTTTTCATTCCCGATATTTTGTTTTTAAATTTTCTCGGGTCGTACTGTTTTGGGTCTATGTTTAGTTCTTTTTGACAGTTTTTTAACAAATCTAACGAGTCATCTTCGTCTAAAATAGAAAAATACTTTCCTATCCCAAGAGTTCGTAAGTTTTCTTTGATTATGAGAAGTCCAAGTTGGTGAAAAGTTCCAATGAAAGGGGCAATGAGCAAAGGGTAAGGGGTAAGGCGTTCTCTCATTTCCTCCGCGGCTTTGTTTGTAAACGTTACTGCTAAAATTTTTTCTGGCGCCATTCCTTTTTCAATAAGTCGTTTTATTCTTTCCGTAATAACCCTAGTTTTTCCCGCTCCCGCGCCAGCAACCACCAAAACCGGTCCAGTACTGGTTTCAACGGCTTCTTTTTGTTTTGAATTTAACTCCATTGGACTATCTTACCCCAAATTTTCTATATCCACACTCTGTTGTTTTTTGGTTGCCAGGCGTGTCTAAATTTGCTATCATTGTAACAACAGTCGGATTGGAGCATTTGGGGTAAAAATGTCAATAAAATAAGCCTATTTTACCCTCTCGCTAAGCGGGTTCACGCATTGTTATTGGTTTAGACTTTTAACTTATTTTAGAAAATTCAAAGAATTTTAAATTGGCTTTTTGGGGCACGGTTCTGTCTGTTTTTGTGTTTTTTTTCACTATAAATCCGGTACATGCCGGATTTTTCTCGTTTTTAGGTAAATTGCTTGGAAATGAAGAAAACATAGAATCATATAATTCTCAAAACTTGCCTGTTTTAAGCTCAAGTGGCAACTCGAGTGCGGTTGCAAACGCGATTGGCGGAGCATCTATAAATTTTGTTGAAGATTCTTCTTTACTGCCGATTGTGGGTCCAATGGGAAGTGTGGCGGACATTGAAACATACAAACTGGATCAAATTACCACATACACTGTTCAGCGTGGAGACAATCTTTCAAAAGTTGCCAAAATGTTTGGTGTGGACGTGGGCACGATTTATTGGGCAAATGATTTAAAAAGGGGCGATTTGATAAAAGAAGGCGATGTTTTGGTTATTTTGCCAATTTCCGGAATACAATACGAAATCAAAAAAGGAGACACAATTGAGTCTATTGCTAAAAAGTTCAAAAGCGATGCCGACGAAATTGCCGGATACAACAACATAAGCAATAACGACTTAACGGTTGGACTCAATATCATTATTCCAAATGCGGAATTAAGTCCGGTTCCTTCGTCTGTTAAAAATATTGCTCGCGGGACAAATGGTCCAAATCTTTCTGGGTATTTCATAAGGCCGATTTCCGGCGGAAGAAAATCACAGGGACTTCATGGATTTAATGGTGTTGATCTTGCCAACTCCTGTGGGACGCCGATTGTGGCTTCGGCTTCTGGTACGGTTTTGGTTGCTCGTTCAAGCGGTTGGAATGGTGGATACGGAAGATATGTGGTTATAGCGCATCCCAATGGCACGCAAACAGTTTATTCTCACATGCTAAATGTTGCCGTGGCTGTTGGGCAGTATGTGCCACAGGGTTGGCAGATTGGAACAATTGGTTCAACCGGACAGTCCACAGGATGTCATGTCCACTTTGAGGTCCGTGGCGCCAAAAACCCGTTTTAATCTTGCTTTACTGGTCGGTATTGTAAGGCTTCGTAGATGTGTTCTTTTTTGATATTTGGTTTTCCAGCCAAGTCCGCGATTGTGCGGGCTAATTTTATAACTCTGTGGTAGCTTCGCGGAGAAAGATCCAGTTTTATGGCGGATTGCTGAAGTACGGATTTAGATTCATTGTCTAAAGAACAGTATTTTTTAATTTCTCTCACAGACATTTCGGAATTGGTTAAAATTTTGGTGCCGGCAAATCTTTTTTGCTGTATTTCTCGCGCTTTTTCCACTCTCTGCCGTATTTCTTTTGATTTTTCACCGGAAGACAGTGAATCATCCTCCAGTTTTTTATGGTCAATGCTATATACTCCAAGCCACAAGTCAATTCTGTCTATTATTGGTCCGGAAATTTTTCTTTGGTATTTTTGCGCGGCGTACGGAGGGCAAATACACCCTTTTTGCGTGCCTAAATTACCACAAGGGCACGGGTTCATTGCGAGTATCATCATAATTTGAGCAGGAAAGTTAAGCGTGGCTCGGGCGCGGGAGACTGTTACAACTTTGTCCTCAAGTGGTTGGCGCAACGATTCTATTACACGCCTCTCAAATTCTGGAAATTCGTCCAAAAACAATACTCCTCTGTGCGCCAGAGTGATTTCTCCGGGTTTGGGAAATGCTCCTCCGCCGATAAGCGATACGTAAGACGATGTGTGGTGTGGGTTGCGAAACGGACGTTCTTTTATGATTGTCAGGTCTTCTTTTAAAGCTCCGGCAATTGAGTGAATTTTAGTAACTTCAAGCGCTTCTTCTTTTGAAAGCGGGGGAAGAATTGAAGAAAAAGCTCGCGCGAGCATTGTTTTGCCTGTTCCCGGAGGTCCAACCATAAGCGCGTTGTGTCCTCCAGCGGAGGCTATCTCCAATCCCCTTTTTGCTGATTCTTGCCCTTTAACGTCAGAAAAATCCACGGTGTGTTGGTGGTCTTTGAAATTGATTTCTGTTTTCGCACTTTCTTTTAACAAAAGTTTTCCTTCTAAATGGTTTACGATTTCCTCCAGAGATTTTGCTTCGTACACGGAGATTCCATCTACCAAACCTGCTTCCTCTCCGTTTCCTTTCGGAACATAAAGTTCTTTAAATCCTTTTTTTGCCGCCTCTTCGGCAAGCGCCAACACCCCTTTTATTGGACGCAATGAGCCATCCAACGCGAGTTCTCCCAAGAATATTTTATTTTTTGGTTCAAACTTTGTTTGTTTTGAAGCAAGCAAATACGAAAGCGCTATTGCCAAATCAAAAACAGGACCCTCCTTTTTTAAATCTGCCGGAGCCAAAGCCACCAAAACTCTCTGGTTTTTCTTTTGCGGGGAACGCGCGCCCAAAGATTTTATGGCTGCCGAAATTCTTTCTTTAGATTCGGCAACTGCTTTGTCGGCAAGCCCCACAATGGAAAAACTAAAAAGCCCTTGCGAAAGGTCTATTTCCACGTCAATTATTTTTCCCACAAGTCCAACCACTTCGGCGGAATGAAGTTTATGAGCCATTTTCCAACTTTAGCAGGTTTAGTGTTTTTGTATAGTTTGCTAGATATCTTGAATTATGTTCCAAGTATATTTATCTTGTTTTTCTTTATATAAAATACAAAGATCTTTTTTGGATGGAGATATAGATTGAACAAGGGCGAGTTGGTCGCAAGTAAGATGGTTGTTAAAATTCATAGCTGAAAGCATGCTTTGTTTAATGTCTACAGTGGATCCTTCTGTTGGTGGCCAAATTGGGGCTGGTGGTGGAGGTGGTGGTGGAGGTGGGGTTGTGGTGGCTACTTGAGTGACAACCGTTTCAATTACCGGCGCTGCTTTTATAATAATTCCCAAAGAATTCACAATGGCGCCATTTGGCAATAAAAATTGACCCGGAGGTAAACTAACCGCCGGTGTTGTTGGTGCGGGCGTTGGCAGGGGCGTTACCACAACAGGGATTGCTGGTGGAGTTACAACTGTCGGTGCTGATTTTGGAACCGGTGCGGGAGCTACAATTTTTTTCTCCAAATCCTTTCGTTTCTTTTGTTCGTCAGCGAGTTGTTTTTTTAGAGCGTCAAGCTCGGCTTTTACATCTACTTTTTCTTCAGCTTCAATTATTGGGGTGGAAGTGGCTATTTCAACAGTCAGTTCATTTACTGGTTGTGATATTTCCGGAGTGGGCGCAGATATTAAACCCACAGCAACAAGAACAGAAGCCATTGCTGAAGCTATTTTTCCCACAATTGAGCCTAAAAAATTAAACATGTTTATAATTTCATTATTGTCAAACCTAAAAATTTGTAAAGGTTAGTTGTGGAAATCTTTGTATACTTTTCCAGCCTTTTTAATGGAAGGAGTAAGGGTTTTTTCACCTTCTTCCCAACTTGCAGGGCAGACAAGCCTCGGATTTTTTTCAACAAAATCCAAAGCCTTGAGTTTTCGTAAAATTTCCGAAGCATTTCTGCCTATTTTGTCCGCCACTATTTCAACTGCTCGCAATACCCCCTTTTTATCTATTATAAACACCGCTCTTTGCGCCATTCCTTTTTCTTCATCGTATATTCCTAATTCTTTTGAAAGTTTTCCATTGTGATCAGCTGCCATTGAATAAGAAAGTCCCGATAAAAGCTGTTCGGTTTCAACCCAAGCTTTATGAGTGTAAACAGTATCAGTGCTTACAGTTATAATTTCAGCGCCGAGCTTTTTAAACTCGTCATGTTTTTTATTTAAGTCCAAAAGTTCGGTTGGACAGACAAATGTAAAATCTGCTGGATAAAAAAATAAAATTATCCACTGTTTATCGGTAAAATCACCTAAAGACGTTTTTATAATTTTTTCTTTTTTGGGGTCGTATGTTTCTAAAGAAAAATACGGAAATTTTTGATCTATTTGAAACACGATTATTTTTCTGAATGTGTAATGCAGGTTCGAGCGGCTGGATTTGCTTTAAGACGCTCCTCGTCTATTTCTTCTTTACCAACGGCGCAAACCCCAAAAGAACCGTGTTTTATACGCTCCAAAGCGTCATTTGTGTCTCGTAGACTTGATTCTAGTGAAATTTCTTGGCTTACTTCATTCTCAAGTTCTTCTTCTTGGTCCGCGTCGTCATCCTTGGACTCAACATTAAGATTGAGAGGCGTTATTTCCCAATCCTGCGGTGCATCAGGATTTCTATGCGCCACCGTAGAAAGCTCCTTTTCAAGCCTTGTTTTTTCTTCTTCCAAAAGTTTTTGATAGTAATCTAAATCTAGCGCCATAAAAAAATAATACCCCTATTTCGGTGGCGATGCAATAAGTCTCTGCAATACCAGCGAAAGCCCTTCGCGTGAGGTTGCTATAATCACAAATTGTTTATTGAAAATAGCATATGCGAGTATTCCTTTTCCTTCTTGGTTTTTGAGTATTCTTGAATCGTGATTTTTTATTATTTCATCTCCAAAAGAAAAACGGTTTATGTTTGCAATATCCATCGCGTTTAAAAACTGACTAAAACTTTGCCATATATCTTTTTCCCACGAAAGCATTGATGAATAAGTTTTTTCAAAATTCATGGTTTTTATCAAAAAGACAACACTTGATGAGCCCGTGTAGTAGCTTGCAAAAATGTTAAAAGATGGCTGTGAATTTTGAAGCAAAGTTTCCGGTATTTTAATTCCGGTAAATCGTGAAAATTCATTTATGGTTTGTGGTAACTCCAAAAAAAGCAAAGATTCCGATTTTCTTTGGGTTTCTAACTCTTTTTTTATTGCTAGAATAAGTGAACCCGGATTTGAAGCGGAAAAATTTATAGCTTTTTCTAAATCCGCCTTAATATACGGTTTTCCAACTTGCTCGGTTGGGGTTACTTTTGGCTGAGGTTCTTCTTTGGAAAAATATTTAAATAGTCCGAAAGTTGTTCCACTAACAGCTAAAATTAAAACAGTTACTATAATAATTTTTCTTAAATTCGGGATATTTATGTTTCCGTTGTTTAAACTTCCGGTTCTTGCCACAACATCGGACGGCGATATTCCCTCTTTTTTGCGAGTTTCAATATCAGTTTCAAAAGTTCTTATTCTGGGGAGTTGTTTTTTATTATCTTCGTCCATCATTTGATTTTATCATTTCCTTGGGGTATTTAGATATATAGATATTCTTGGGAGTGAAATTTGAAAAAATGGCGTAATTACTGGCAAGTTAGATTGTCCTTGTTTGTTGGTGCGTTAAACATGGAAATAGTCGTAATTCCGCTTATACTGAAAAGTTGGTGGGGTTTAGAAAATTGGAATTTAAAAATAGTCGCTTGTGTGTGGTCAACGCTAGAAATTTTGTATTGGTATTGGTTTGCTGGATGGCTAAAAAAAGAATTAAAAATTAGAAAAGCAAAAACAATTAAAGTAGCAGTTGGTGAGGCTCAATCAATTGGACAGGATGCGATAGAAGAGTTGAAGGAAGCGGGAATTTTAAGCAGATGCGAAGATTGGATAAAACAGTATGTTATAGAACCATTTAATCAGGAAAACTATTCAAATAAAAAACTTTTTGTTTTTCTTGTTGGATCTGGTTATGTTGTTGGTTTGCCTTTGCTGGTGTTTTTGGGAGCTTTGCCTATTTTGTGGATTGTTGGGTTTGTTTTTTGCAGGTTTCTTAATTGGAAGACTGGATTTGCCGCGATTGTTGTTGGAAATTTAATAAAAAATCTTTTGTTTGTTGAGGGTTGGGATTTTATGTGGAGACTGTTTTAACACTGGTGCGAGTGGCGAGAATCGAACTCGCGACCGGAGTTTGGAAAACTCCTATTTTACCACTAAACTACACTCGCATAAGGCGAAAGCGGGCGGGGAAAACTCTTATTTTGCCATTAAACTAATCCCGCTTTTGGTTGCTTGAAGCAACTAACAAATATTACCAGAAAACATCCATTTGACAAAATAGCACCTTGCGTGCTATTTTTCGTTTTAGATAACAAGGGGGTTAAAATGAGCAAGCGGCACTGGACCAACAGCAGAGTTAGAAGAGCAATTGCTGATATAAAAAAATTGCGACGTGGAACCAGAAAGCTTATCAAAAAAACCCAAGAAAGACGAGGTTTTCTTTCCGAAGAAGAAGGAAAGAAAATGGAGTTATGTTTTTTTGAACAAGGAAAAATAAAAAATTTTGTGTCCGTTGCCACCTCAAGCTTTATGAACAAAGTTTTAAAGGTGGACAAAATATGGCAAAGAGTTGATGGATTTTTTGTTCCTATTCAATTCAAATCTACCCAACGATACGCGGAAGAATATAAAGTTAAGTTTGGTGATTTTTTGCGAAAACAATTCGGTCAAATTCCAGTTATTGTCGTATTGAGTCCTGGAGATAAATGGGAGGATATAGCCGACAGTGTACTCAAAAGAGTAAATGTTTGGGGTGGAAGTTTCAGATTTTCTTTGTGGCAGGTCAATTACAACAAATTTTTTGATTACGAACACCACAAAGAATATGGACCAAGTTTAAAAATAAGAAAAAGATTGTTTTTTAAAAATTTGAATAAAGAAAGAGACAAAGAGAAAGAAAGAGAAAAACAAGTTTGAAAGGGTTTTGTTTGTCGGAGAGCCGAGAATCGAACTCGGACTTCTTGCTCCCAAAGCAAGTGTACTACCACTATACTACTCTCCGTTTTGTATCACTTTAACACAAAAAAAAGTCCGCTCATAGAGCGGACTTTTTGATAAAATATTCTCTCATTCCATCAAATGCTTTGTAATATGTTTGGTGTTTGTCGATATTTGTGAAAATGAATGGTTTAATCCCAAAATAATTGAAAAGGTACCAAGCAAGAATTCTAGATGTTCTGCCGTTACCGTCTACAAAAGGATGAATCCATAAAAAATCAAAGTGAAAATCTGCTATTTTTCCTATCACTTCTCTTTTGGAATCCCAACTGTTTTTTATAAACCAGCCCATCTCTTCAACAAAGTTTTTCATGCACACAGGCACCACCTCAGAAGGCATACATCTTTTTCCCGCAACCAACATAAGTCCCCCAGACCTATATTGGCCAACTTCACTTTCTGGAATAATTTTTTCAGGAATAAGTACCCAAGAGTTTTGTTCTTGAATGATCAATTTTTGCCATTCACAAATCATTTGTTCCGTTAAAAGTTTTTTCTGATTAGCATCTATTGTTGCCAAAGCTAATGCGGCAAGATGTCCTTTTAATGGATTTCTGGTCCATCCTCTCCAAATTTCTTCAAAAGGAATATTTATGTTTTCAATAAGATTGGATTCGTAAACAAATTGAGAGGCGAACATTAATTCTTCTGACTCTATTTTTGTTCTCATTTAATCCTCCAAAATAACATTTTGAACCCACCTCATTTTAACTTTCTTATTCAAAAAATCAAGATTCATTGCCACAACATCTATCAAAAATTCTTTTTCATCCGATATGTGTCTATCCGATAGATATGTTTTTATGGCTCGAGACATTCTTTGTTTTTTCCAAAGACGAATATTTTCCTCCGGTCTATAACCAGATGTTTCAGGTGAAACCGTTGCTTTTACTTCCACAAAATGCAAAATGTTATCTTTTTCAGCAACAATATCTATTTCCCCCCATTTTCGCCAATAGTTTGTTTCAATAATTTTAAATCCTCTTTCTTGGAGAAAACGAAATGCCAATTTTTCTCCAATACTTCCGGTTTGTTGAGTGTCTTGTTTCATATGAAACTACAACGCACCCCATATTTTATCTTTAAGCCCATCAAAGCCACGAGATGTCATCATAACTATTACGTCCATTGGTTGAGCAACATGTTTCAGATGAAACAAAAGTTTTTCAATGTTTCGTGAAACAATTATTTTTGAACCTAATTTAGCTTTTGTGAAACTTTTAGTATTTAAGTTAATATCAGGTTTATAGATAAAAGCTAGATCCGCAATTTTAAGAGCGTTAATGATTGGTTTTTCCATAATTTTCATTTTTGCTGAACTTGAAGCTGGTTCAAATAGAGCTATTAAACGTCCTCCACCTGAGCTGGAAAGTTTCGCATGAAACATTGTTCGTAGACCTTTTAATGTTTCACTAACCGCCGTGGGGTGATGTGCAAAATCATTTATTATCAATTTTCCATTCTTTTCTCCAAGTATCTCTGCTCGGCGAGAAACACCATCAAAAGTGGCAAGAGCACCTTTAATTTTAACGATGGGAATCTTGATATGAAGTGCCACCGAGATTCCAGCAAGTGCATTATATACATTAAATTCTCCGATAAGTTTCATATGAAACACACCGAGATCTTGTTTCATATGAAACACGTTAAATCTTGTTCCGTCTTGATTAAAAGAGATATTTTTTGCCACAAGATCCCCTTGTTTCAGGCTAAAAGTTTTTTTATTGATTGTTGTTTCATGGGAAACATCTTTAATGTTTCTGTTGTCGTTGTTAACCACCAATAAACCTGAGTTTGGTATTAAATTTGCAAATCTCGTAAAGGCGAGTTTGAGTTTGTCTAATGTTTCATAAACATCTAGATGATCGTGATCAATATTGTTTATAATTCCAATGTGTGGGCGATAATGTAGAAATTTTGGATTTTTATCAAAAAAAGATGTTGTATATTCATCACCTTCTATAACAACATATTTTCCATTTCTTAATTTAAAACTTGAATCAAAGTTTCTCATGAAACCCCCACAAAATACAGTTGGATTTACTCCGGCATATTCTAGTAACCAGCCAATTAAAGCGGTTGTTGTTGTTTTTCCGTGTGTGCCGGTTACGACGATTGGAAGTTTTCCTTGTTCAATAATTTCTTCTTTAATGACATCGGGTAATGACCGATAGATAAGTCCATTAGAAATTACATATTCAAGTTCTGGATTTCCGCGCTTGATGGTGTTTCCAATAACTACGATATCTGGCTTAAAATGTTTCAAGTGAAACTCATTGTATGGCGAAAAAACTTTTATTTTTTGCTTCTTTAATATATCGGACATTGGCGGATAAATTCCTTCTTTGTCCGAACCTGCCACAATATGTCCTTTAGCTTTCAGCATTCCGGCAAGTGTGCCCATGGCAATTCCTCCGATGCCTAAAAAATAATATTTTTTCTTTTTCATAATGAAAAAATAATAGCACAAAATGAAAAACCCCGCTCCGCCAGTTGGCGGAGTGCGGGGCTTTTTGACCCAAACTCGGTTTGGGTCAAGGACGAAAAATTTGATTGAATTGTATTGCGGCATAGAGTGTGCCACCAATTATGGCAAAAGTCAAAAGAAACACCACCACCACCACAATTGTTCCTGATGTCTCATTTTTCGCTGTCTGATTTTTCATGCGGACTCCTTTTCTGTTTTTGATTATATAATTTAATAATAATTTGTCAATTTAAACATTTGTGATGTAAACTAGTAAAGTTATTAAAATAAATTTAAAAAAAATGCAAAAATTAGTAAAAATTTATACAACACCAACCTGCACTTATTGCAAAATGGCAAAAGAGTTTTTTAAGCAAAATAAAATCCAGTACGAAGAGTTAGATGTAGTTACCAACGCAAAGGCAAGGGAAGAAATGATAAATAAATCAGGCCAAATGGGCGTACCGGTAATATTTGTGGGGGATGATATTGTGGTGGGTTTTGACAGATCACGTCTTTCAGAACTTTTGATGATAAAATAAAAAAATGTTTGAACAAATCAATAAGGTTAAAGAACAGTTTGAGTGGGGGCCAGAAATAATGGGGAAGCCCTTCGACTTTGCTCAGGGCAAACAACCACCAAAAGTGGTTGTTTGCGGAATGGGTGGGAGTAATTTGGTGAGCGGGTTTTTGGAAATGGTAAGACCGGATTTGGAAATTTTAATTCACCGCAGTTATGGTTTGCCCACAACCGTTTCAAAGAATGATCTGATAATTATAAGTTCGTACTCTGGAAACACAGAGGAAGCTCTTGATTCTTTTGATAAAGCTGTGAGTGGTGGATTTAACACGGTTGTAATAACGATTGGAGGACAGTTATTGGAGTTGGCGCAAGAAAAAAAAGTTCCGTATGTTCAAATGCCACAAACCGGAGTAGAGCCTCGTATGGCTTTGGGTTATAGCTTGCTCGCGATGCTAAAGACAATTGGCGACGAGGAAAATCTAAAAAAAGCCCAAGAATTTGGCAAAAATTTTAATCCGGAAAATTTTGAGAAAGAGGGGAGAACGCTTGCGGAAAAATTGCGCGGAAAAACTCCTTTAATTTATTCTTCTTGGCAAAATAAAGCTATTATTTACGCTTGGAAAATTAAATTTAACGAAACTACTAAAATTCCGGCATTTTTTAATGTATTTCCGGAAGTAAATCATAATGAGATGGTTGGATTTTTAACTTCAGGGGTGGCGACAAATGGGGTTTGTGGTGGAGCCATAAACCCGTATTTTATTTTTTTGAAAGATTTACAGGATCATCCGCGTATTCAAAAAAGAATGGAAATTACAGAAGCAATGCTCAAAGAAAAAGGATTCAATGTTGAAGTTGTTGATTTAAAAGATGGAGTTTTTGAAAAGATTTTTAGCTCTCTTGCGCTTACTGATTGGACAACTTATTATCTTGCCCAAAATTACAGCTTTGATCCAGAAGATGGTTCTGTGATTGAGGAGTTTAAAAAGAAAATGAATTAACTCTGCCGGAGCTGGTGGGTTGACATTTTTATAAAAAAGAGTATAATACCTTTGTAAGTTGTTCCCTGAAAAACTAAACCCGTAAACCCTCTCCGACCAAGGTCGGAGAGGAGGACGAAAGGAGTCAGTATGATGGAGTTTCCGATTTATCGGGTGGTGAGTAATACCAAATCCACCCGAAAACAGAGTCCGAGGATGGAAATCGCTGTTTTGACCGTCCGCAACGTTGGTGGTCAGGCGGTGATGCGGTCGGTCAACCGACACATTGAAAAGTTTGGTTGTCAGTGGGTCGGCCGGCACCCCGATTTTTACGACGGGGTGGATACAAAAAACGTTCGGGCTGAGGAGATGTTTGCCGGACTCGAGAGCGAGCTTGCCGGTGTGACCAAAAAGTTGGAGGCGCTGGACGAAGAGATCGCCCAGTGGACCGACGACGCAAGGTTGAAGGACTTTGCGGACAAGGTCGCAAATCGGCTCGGATTGAATTTGGGAGAGGTTTTTGGACTCTTCATTTCTGTCCAATCCGAAGCGCTTGAGAGACTCAAAGCCAAGCGTACCGAGTTGATGGCGGAAGCCATCAATGTCGGCGTGAAGAAGGAACACGCCGAGCGGTATCTCTCCGATGTCCAGCGCGACTTTCCGCGGATGGTCGTGTACGTCTAAAAAATTCCCCCGTGCTAAGCGCGGGGGAATTTGTTTTTCAATTTTCTAACATAAATCTTACTGTGATTGTTGTTGTAACCTCAACTGGTTCTCCGTTGAGTATTGCTGGTTCATATTTCCATTGTTCAAGCGCGTCAATTGACGGTTGATGAAAAAGATAATGTCCGCTTATTATTTTGATATCACGCAGATTGCCGTCTACGTTAACAATGGCTTCCAAAAACACATTACCTTGAATTCCTCTTTTTCTGGCAAGTTCCGGATAAATCGGTTTTACTTTGTAGATTAGAACCGCCTGTTTTATGTTTCCTCCGGTTTTGGGTTTGTTTTCTGGTGGAGGAGTCTCCTCTTTTTTGTCATTTTCTTTTGTGTCCGCGTTCTCTTTTTTATTTTTTTCTTCTCCTGTTCCTCCCACAACGCAGTTTGGGGAATCGCATGGTTTTCCACCCAGTACTCCGCCGGTGTTTTCTCCACTTTCTGTAATTTCTTTTTCTGGATCGGTTTTCTTTTCATCATTTTCACCTTTTACAATTTCTTTGGGAATTTCAGTGGGGGATTGAAGTACTTCTTTTTTGGGCGCTTCATTTTTTTGAATTTCGGGTTTCTTTTTTGGAGTCAGTGAACCGGTCTTTTTTTCAACACTCCCCGGACCCCTGGGCACAGAAGGAGATAAAAATAGCTGTCCCACAGAAACAATATCTTTTTTATTTTCTATTTTAAAAAACAGCGGAGAAAAAATTAAAACCACAACTAAAGCGATTTCAAACAAAACCGCGATAGCCATTGGCTTTTTTCGATCATGTTTTGTTTCATTCAATAAAACTTTTTCAAACACAGTCCATCCTCCCCGAGTCTCTGCTTATTATAACAACTCAAAAAAGAATTAGTTCCGATGATGGTGGACTCACCGGGAATCGGACCCGGGCCTCGGCAATGCGAATGCCGCGTAATACCACTTTACTATGAGCCCTTTTAAAATTTTGTCTGGTCGGGGTGCCGGGAATTGAACCCGGCCTTCACACTCCCGAAGCGTGCGTACTGCCGATATACTACACCCCGTTGTGTTATTTCACATAATGTTTTTTCTTTATTTTTGTTACTTCTTCTTCTTCAAGTCCCATTTTTTTTGACTTTCCGGCTTCCGCAAGTTTTTTTAATTCTTTCTCGGTTGTTTCATTAAGCTCCATTACTCTTTTTTCAAGATAATCTTTTTCATTTTTTTCCGGACTGTCTAAAACTTCATCCATCAGCGCGTTTAGAATAAGTCCCACTTTAATGCTTTGGGGCAGTCTGGTCAATTCTTTTATTTTATCCCCGTCTATTTTTAGCATTTTCGCGGATATGGGGTCGCGCTGTAACTTTTCAACCAAAAATCTAAAGTGTCGTAATTTGTATGGTTCTGCTTTGGGAACACCCGAACCTATGCGGTCGCAAATTCTTACTCTTATTAAATCTTCCATATCCTCTGGACCTACTTGTCGTATCAATCTGCGTACTGACGATTCAGAAACCTCGTCAACGTTGTAATAAAAAAGATGGTATCGCACAAGCTTTGCCACTTTTTCTATAAACTCCGTTGAATATTTTAATCTGGATAAAATTTTAAGCGACATTTTTGCTCCAATTATTTCGTGTCCGTAAAAAGTTGAGTCGGGGCCGTCTCCATGTTTTGAACGTGGTTTCCCCACATCGTGAAACAGGGCGGATATTCTTACAACCAACGTCCATTTTTCTTTTGCGGCATGGTCCAACGCGTTTAAATTGTGTTCCCAGACAGTATAGATATGGTGTTTGTTTTGACCTACATCCCACCCTTCAACAAGCTCAGGGAGAAAAATATCAAGAATTTTAAACTCGCGGAGCGTGTTTAATCCGTTGCTTGGTTTTTCTGACATAATCATTTTAGAAAACTCGTCACGAATTCTTTCGTGGGCTATAAATTTTAACAAGTTTGATTTTTTTTCGAGCGCTTTTTGAGTTGTGTCTTCAATTTGAAAATTTAGTTCCGAAGCAAGGCGCACCGCTCGCATTATGCGCAGGGCATCTTCTTCAAAACGATCTTCTGCCATACCCACAGCATGGATTAATTTTTTTTCTAAATCTTTTTGACCGTTTAAGGGGTCAATTATTTTAAAATCCGAGTCCATTGCGATTGCGTTTACCGTAAAATCTCTGCGCGCGAGATCGTCTTCAAGTTTGTTCGCGAATTTTATTTCGTCCGGATGCCGTTTGTCTGAATATTTTCCTTCAATTCTAAACGGAGTTATTTCAATCGCTCGCACTCTAGGATCATCAGAGCCTGTTACCACGCTTACTGTGCCGAATTTGTTTTCGTAAAAACTGTTTGGAAAAAGTTCCTGAATTTTTTCCGGAGTTGCGTTTGTGGTTATATCCCAGTCTTTTGGTTCAGTTTTTAAAATTAAATCCCGTACGCATCCACCCACAAGATATGCTTCAAAACCCGCGTCGTTTAAAATAGTAAGCGCGGCTCGTATTTCTTTTGGTATATTGAATTGTTTGGTCATAATCTATTTATATTAAATTTTTTTGTGCTCTCGCCCCGATTCGAACGGGGAATAACTGGTTCGAAGCCAGTCGTGATATCCATTTCACCACGAGAGCTTAATAGAGCTAAATATATCAGAACTTTTAACACTTGACAAATGCTCTAAAAAGAAGTACTGTTAAAAACAGGAAAAAGGAGAAAAAAACGATGAACAAAAAAATTATTCTGACCAAAAGGTCAGAGGACTTTATGGCTCACATTGAGGGTCACTCCGAAATTTGGGATTGTGGTCCAAGTCCAGATGCGGCGATCGGGTCTCTGATCCGTTCGCATCGCGAAGTTTTTGGGATTGATGTGTGGTGGGAGGTGGACGACGTTCAGACAAAGATGTTTTTGAATGATCCGGATGCCGTTCACAAGGCGTATTGAAACCCCCTCCCCCAACCCCCCTCCTCCTTACTAAGGAGAGAGGGGGTTTCAGTTTCTTTTTCTCCCATGAAACTGGCGATGCACTTCGCGCAATTGTTTGTCCGTAAAATGCGTGTAGATTTGTGTTGTTGAAATATTCGCGTGTCCCAAAAGAGCTTGTACCGAACGCAAGTCCGCACCATTTTGCAAAAGGTCAGTGGCAAAACAGTGTCGTAAAATATGTGGAGTTATTTTTTTGGCAATGCCGGCTTTAATGGCGTATTTTTTTATCATTCGCTGGATCCATCGCGGATTTACAGGGAAAAGCAAATCAGTTACGTTTTGCGCATCTTTTTCCAAGTAATTTTTTATTGCAATCTTTGCTCTTTCTGATAAAAATACAACTCTTATTTTTCCGCCTTTTCCGCGCACGGAAAACTCACCATTTTTTATATTTATGGAATCTCTTTTGAGCGAACAGAGTTCTGATACCCTAAGACCAGAAGAAAACAAAGTTTCTAAAATTGCTTTGTCTCTGGGTGGTTCAGGCGCGTTTAACAGTCTTTCAAGTTCCACGGGTTCAATAAGATCAAGTTCGCGTTCTGGGAGTTTTGCCAATTCCAACTTTTCCGCGTCCAGCGACCGGATGTCTTTTTTTGCCAAAAATTTCAAAAAAGACCGCAGAGCTATAATATAGTAGTTTTGTGTTTTTTTGCTTAAGTTTTCTCTATTTAAAGCAAGTCTGTATTTTCGCACAGAGTCTTCTTTAATACTTTCCGCGGAGTTATTTGCGCCCATAAATTCAAAAAATTTATTCAAATAGCGGTTATAATTTTCTATGGTTTTTACACTCCGCCCTTTTTCTATTTCCAGATGTTCAAGAAACTGTTTTTTGAGTTCAACCAAATTCATCATGTTTAAATTATACGATATTTTGCGACACCAAACCCCATCTTGACTTTCCTGTTTTTTAGGAGTATAATTAAAAGTAGTTAGAACTTTGATTCGGAGGTGATTTGTGAGAGTTTTTTTGATATTTTTGATGGTTTTGCCGATGGCTTTCGCGGAATCATCGAGGGTGGTAACTGTAACCGCCCTTATTGACGGAGATGGGGACATGGAACCCGTTGTAAAACATTTCCAGAACGCTTTTTGGAAAACAAAAAACACATTCAAGAGCGAATTTGGAATCGAACTTCAACTTGTGAAGTTTGATATGCGTTCTTGGAAATCTCCGTCAGGAGTTTTTGACGCGGAAACCGAGTTGGCTCGGTTGATTAAAATGCCGAGAAAAACGGACTTGATCATCGCTTTTACGACCAAAAACTTTTTCAGAGATGAAGAAGTTGAAAATGAAGGTGAGATGGTGATGATGAGAAAGGCGCTCGGTGGCCTTGCCATTGTGGGGGGAAATCATGCGATTGTCTTCCTGGGAGAAAAAACCGAGCTCATACTAATCCATGAGCTGGGACACATTTTCGGGGCCAACCACTCTTTAAATTCGCGGTCTGTAATGACCAGCGAAGATATAGAGTCCTCCGCATTTGACAAAAAAAGTTTGGAGGTGATTCTTGGAAATCGCAACCGCGAATTCTGACGACCACTTCTAACTCCCCCTTCTATACAAGGGGGAGAAACTTTGCTAATATATTTATTATGCTTAAACAAAAAACAAAACAAAAAATAGTATCCGCGCACAGGATACATGAAAAAGATACTGGTTCCGCTTCTGTGCAAGTGGCTCTTTTGTCTGAACAAATAGACGTTCTTTCGACGCATTTAAAAAAACACGCGAAAGATAATCACTCACGAAGGGGTCTTTTGAAAATGGTCAGCAAAAGAAAAAAACTTTTGGAATATTTATCCAAAAAGAACGAGACAATTTATAAATCTCTTATTAAAAAACTGGGACTTCGAAAATAGTCCACAGTCCACAGTCCATAGTCCATAGTTTATGACGAATCTTAGGCATAAAAATCAGCGCGTGGCGGTGTTTATTGACGCGCAAAACATGTACCACTCCGCGAGAAGCTTGTTTGGCGGAAGAGTAAATTTTAAAAACGTTCTTCAGAATGCCGTTGGTGGACGACAGCTTATTCGCGCGTTTTCGTATGTTATACGAACAAAAACCGGAGAAGAAAAGGCGTTTTTGGAGGCTTTGGAAAAAGCGGGCATTGAACTTCGCGTAAAAGATTTGCAGGAATTTTACGGGGGCGCGAAAAAAGGAGACTGGGATGTGGGACTTACTGTGGATGCCATTAGAACCTCTGTGATAGTGGATACAATTGTTATTGCTTCAGGCGACGGGGACTTTATTCCTTTGGTTGAGTATTTAAAAAACCAAGGAAGGCGTGTTGAGGTAATGGCTTTTGGTAAATCAACTTCTGGTAAACTCAAAGAAGTCGCGGACGATTTTGTGGACTTGGGAGAAGAACCAGGGAAATATATATTGAAAAAGTAGAGGTAGACAACGACACAATGTTACAGGGTTGTTAATATTTCTAGAAAATGTTAAGTTAAGTCAATAGCCGATTTTAATAATTTGTGGTTTGTGGATAGGTAGTCCTGAGAATAAACGAAGGGCTAAAATCTGCGAATCACTAAAAAAGTATATGATAACAAAAAAATTTACCACGGAAGTGGGAGGCAGAACTTTAACTGCCGAGTTTAACAATTTGGCCGAACACACAAACGGTTCCTGTCTGCTTACATATGGAGGCACTGTTGTGTTTGCCACTGCGGTTATGAGTCCCAACCAAAGAGAGGGGATAGATTTTTTTCCTTTGCTTGTTGATTACGAAGAAAAATTTTACGCGGCAAGGAGAATTTTGGGTTCCCGTTTTGTGCGCAGAGAAGGCAAGGCATCTGATGAAGCCATATTGGTAGCGCGTCTTATAGATCGCGGTATTCGTCCGTTATTTTCTCAAAAAATGCGTAATGATGTGCAGATTGTGGTAATGGCTTTATCCGTGGATGAAGAAAACGACCCGGATTTTCCAGCAATCATTGCCTCGTCTTTGGCTTTGGGAACATCCAATATTCCATGGAATGGTCCGTTGGGGGCTGTGCGGCTTGGAAAAGTTGATGGAAAATTTGTGTCTAACCCAACATACGAAGAAATGGCAAAATCGCAAATGGATATTATGGTTTGTGGTAAGGATGGCAACGTAAACATGATGGAAGCTGGAGCTTACCAAATTTCTGAAAGCGAAATATCAGAAGCTTTGGAGTTTGCGACAAACGAAATTGAAAAAGTTCAGAAATTTCAAGAACAAATTATAAAAGAAGTTGGAAAAACCAAAACAGAAATATCCACACAAGAACTTCCCAAAGAAGCGCTAGAAGAATTTAAAAATAATTTTTTGTCTCAAGTGGAAGAAGCCATTTACATAAAAGAAAAAATGAACAGATATGAAAAATTGAATGCGATTAAAAAAGATTGGATGGATTTAGCGAAAGAAAGTTTTCCAGATGTTCCAAAAAATTTAAACGACTCTCTTTTTGAAGAAGCTATCAACGATATTGTTCACAAAAATGTGATAGAAAAAGAAAAACGGCCAGATGGCAGGGGAATAAAGGAATTGCGCGCTCTTTTTGCAAAAACCAAAACTTTACCCAGAACTCACGGCTCCGGAATATTTTTTCGCGGAGAAACCCATGTTTTATCTGTTGTAACTTTGGGCGCGCCAAGCGACGCCCAACTTATTGAAGGCATGGAAGTCCGAACAAAAAAAAGATTTATGCATCACTACAACTTTCCCGGATTTTCAGTTGGCGAGGTAAAACCAATGAGGGGTCCCGGCAGGCGCGATATTGGGCATGGAGCTTTGGCGGAAAGAGCTCTTAGGGAGGTTATTCCGGATTCCGATAAGTTTCCGTATACCGTGAGAGTTGTTTCGGAAACTCTTTCTTCAAACGGTTCTTCTTCAATGGGCTCGGTTTGCGCTTCAACTTTGGCGTTGATGGATGCTGGAGTACCAATAAAAGCGCCGGTGGCGGGAATTGCAATGGGACTTATGATGAAGGACGAAAAAAATTACAAAGTGCTTACGGATATTCAAGGACCAGAGGATCATCATGGAGATATGGATTTTAAAGTTGCTGGCACCAAAGACGGAATTACCGCAGTACAAATGGATGTAAAAGTAGATGGTGTACCGCTTAAAATTTTGAACGAAGCGTTTTTACAGGCAAAAGAAGCGAGATTGCAAATTTTGGATGTTATTACAAAAGAACTTCCCGCTTCGCGACCAGAACTTAGTGAGTACGCGCCTCGGATAATTTCAATGACAATTGATAAAGATAAAATTCGCGATGTGATAGGTCCGGGAGGCAAGATGATAAATTCAATAATTGAAGAAACCGGTTCGCAGGTGGATATTGAACAAGATGGTTCGGTATTTATAACTGGTCCCAACGAAGAGTCTGCCAAAAAAGCTTATGAAAAAATTCGCGCTTTGACAAAAGAAGCGGAAATCGGAGAAACATTTGTTGGAAAGGTTACAAGATTGTTTCCGTTTGGGGCAATGGTGGAATACGCGCCGGGGAAAGAGGGAATGGTTCACATTTCGGAATTGGCTCCTTTTAGGGTAAACCAAGTTACAGATGTTGTGTCTCCGGGAGATGAAGTGCCGGTGAAAGTTATAGGCAAAGATGATCAAGATAGGATTAATCTTTCAATTAAGGCGGTAAAAAAACTTGAGTTAAAATCTGAAGAAGATAGAAAAGTCGGAGAAGCAGAGGCGCGAAAACAACAAGAAGCGCGAGAAAGGAGAGATAGAGGAAGAGGTGGAAGAAGGTTTTAAATTCAAAAGTTTTAAATATTTAAAAATTTGAATTTATTTAGCCTGCCTGCCGCAGACAGGGATTTGTAATTTGGAATTTTGTTGTATAATTAAGTGATGGATATACTTTTCGGAAACAACTCTTGGGCGATAATTTTAATTGCTTTTTGGTCGTTGCCATGGAAAGGAGTTGCTCTATGGAAAGCCGCGCAAAAGAACGATAAAAAATGGTTTATCGCGCTTTTAATCATAAACACTCTCGCGATTTTGGATATTTTGTATATTTTTGTCTTTAGTAAAAGAAAAAGTTTGGAAAATCTTCCAATGATTCGCGAAGAGAAACTTCCCACAGAGAAACAAGTTTAATAATTAGAATAAAAATTTAATATATCAAGAGAGCAAAGATGTTAAAGGAACTAGCCTGAAGCTTTGCCCGCAACATATTTCTGTCGAGAGATAATGTGCGAATTCTAGCCCGAAAGGGAAAGATAAAGCTTTTCAAAGCCGTCCTTTCTGGGGCGGTTTTGATTTATTATTAACTAATTTTTTTATCCCGTGTCTTATTTTTTAACATCGGAGTCTGTTACAGAAGGGCATCCAGACAAATTGTGCGATCAAATTGCGGACGCAATTCTGGATGAATATTTAAAAGGAGACGCAAATTCTAGAGTTGCGGTTGAAGTGCTGGCATCCTTGGGAATTATTGTGATTGCGGGGGAAGTTACAAGCCGTGCCAAAGTTGACACTCAAAAAATCGCGGAAGAGGTAATTGAACAAATTGGATACAAAGAAAAATACGGAATTTTAACTTCAATTCATTCGCAGTCTCCTGATATCGCGCGCGGAGTTACCCAACAAAAACCGGAGCAAATCGGCGCCGGAGATCAAGGATTAATGTATGGTTACGCGACGGAAGAAACAAAAGAAATGATGCCTTTACCAATAGTTTTGGCGCATGCTTTAACTTATCGCTTGGCCAAAGTAAGAAAAAACAAAATTATTCCCTACCTTTTGCCGGATGGAAAAGCGCAGGTAACCGTTGAATATCAAAATGAAAAGCCGACGCGCGTATCCAACATTCTTGTTTCGGCGCAACATCAAGAAAGTATAAGCCAGTCTCGTATTTGTCGGGATGTTGAAAAATTTGTTATAAGAAATGTTATTCCAAAAAAGTTTTTTGATTCAAAAACAAAAATTTTGATAAATCCCACCGGAAGATTTGTTCTGGGTGGTCCCACGGCAGACACCGGTCTTACTGGGCGTAAAATTATTGTGGATACTTATGGTGGGATTGGTTCGCACGGCGGAGGAGCTTTTTCAGGGAAAGATCCGTCAAAAGTAGATAGATCCGCTTCGTACGCCGCGCGCTGGGCGGCAAAAAATATTGTGTCCGCTGGTTTGGCAAAAAAAGTTGAAGTGCGCCTTGCTTACGCGATTGGAGTTGCGGAGCCGTTGTCTGTTGATGTTAACTCTTTTGGCACCAGTGTTATGCCGGATGAAAAATTAAGAATTATTGTGGCGAAAGTTTTTGATTTTCGGCCCGGGATGATAATAAAAAATTTGAATTTACGGAACCCAATTTATAGAAGCACGGCTTCGTACGGCCACTTTGGAAGATCGGAATTCCCGTGGGAAAAAACAAACAAGATAAAAGAACTTAAAAAAGAAATTTAGCGCGCGTACTCCACCGCTCTCATTTCACGAATAACATTTACTTTAATTTCTCCCGGGTATTTGAGTTCCCCCTCAATTCTATCGGCAATTTCTCGCGCCATTTTTTTGGCTTCCAAATCTGAAACATTATCCGGTGTTACAAATATTCTTATTTCTCTTCCTGCTTGAATAGCGTATGCTTTTTCCACGTGTGGGAAAGATGTTGCTATACCCTCCAAATCTTCCAATCGTTTTAAATAATTTTCAACACTATCTCGGCGCGCTCCTGGGCGTGAAGCGGATATTGCGTCGGCTGTTTGTACTATGATAGATTCCAAAGTTTCATATGGATACTCTTCGTGGTGTGATTGCATTGCTTGTACCACACGGTGGTCCACTCCAAATTTTTGCAAAATTCTGCGTCCGATTTCTACATGCGTTCCTTGTATTTCATGGTCCACCGCTTTTCCAATATCGTGCAAAAGTGCCCCCTTCTTGACTATAGAAATGTCGCCACCAAGTTCAGATGCTAACATTCCAGAAACATGCGCCATTTCAATTGAGTGGTGAAGCACATTTTGACCATAAGAAGTTCTAAATTTTAGACGACCCAAAAGCATCAGAAGTCTTGGATCAATATCTAAAACTCCGACTTCATACGCCGCTTTTTCACCAGCTTCTTTTATCATTTTTTCTATTTCCAATTTTGCTTTTTCAACCATTTCTTCAATTTTTGCCGGTTGTATTCTACCATCTTGTATCAGATTTTCCAAAGCGATTTTGGCAATTTGTCTGCGGACAGGATCAAAGCTAGAAATCATAATTACACCCGGAGTATCGTCCACGAGCACTTCTACTCCCGCCGCGCGTTCAAGCGCGCGTATGTTTCTGCCTTCTTTGCCGATTATTTTTCCTTTTATATCATCAGATGGAATCGTAACAGATGTTGTTGAAACCTCTGAGGTGGTGGCGGACGCCATTCGCTGTATGGTGGTTGCTAGTATGTCTTTGGCTTTTCTTTCAAGAGCTTCATTGGCGAAAAGTTCCAATTTTTGCATGCGAGCAAGTAAATCTGATTCGCTCTTTTTTTCCAAACTTTCTATTAGTTGTTTTTTGGCTTCTTCAGAGCTAAGTCCCGCCACTTTTTCTAGTTTTTCTTTTTCCTGATTTTTTAATTCTTCAAGTTCTGTCTCCTTGTTTTTTAATTTTTCAAAATTTTCTTTAAGTTTGTTTTCTTCTTTGTTTAAATCAAAAACACGCTTTTCCAAAAGCTCGTCTTTTGACGCAAGTCGTTCCTCTGTTTTTTGAAGATTTTTTTCTTTTTCTTTGAGTTCCTCCTTTGCCTCTTTTAGAATTTTTTCAGCCTCAATTTTCGCGTCTTCAACGGTTTTTTGGGACAGCTCCTTGGTGTCCAGGAGTATTTTTTTGGCTTTTAGTTCAAATTCCTCTTTGCGCTGATGTGCTATGAGTTGCCGAAAAAAGTAACCAAGAATTGCTCCTCCAGCAACCGCAATAGCCGCCTTTATTAAGGTTGGTGATATATCTAACATATATTTTTTGCGAAGTTAAATTCATAAATTGTTCGATGACCTTATCTTATCAAATCAATTTCATCTCGTCAAGGTTTCGTGGTTTTTTATGATAAAATTAATTTATGGCAAAACAATACAAACCAGTAGTTTTGGTGGTGATGGACGGTGTAGGTGTTAATATAAAAAATCCCGAGTCAACATGGAAGTACACGAGTAACCCAACTTTAAAAAATTTGGAAAAATTTTTCCCTTTTACCACACTACAAGCTTCCGGTATTGCTGTGGGATTGCCTTGGGGGCATGAAGGCAATTCGGAAGTCGGACACCTTACGATTGGCGCGGGAAAAACCCTTTTGCATCATTTGCCGAGAATAATTTCTTCCGTAAAAGATGAAACCTTTTTTAAAAATCCTGTTTTTTTGGATGCTGCAAAATTTGCTAAAGAAAATAGTGGAGCGGTTCATTTGATCGGGCTTTTTGCTTCTGGTTCTGTTCACGCCTATTCCGACCATTTGTACGCACTTTTAGATTTTTGTAAAAAAGAAAATTTACCCAAAGTTTATTTGCATCTTTTTACGGACGGCAGGGATTCTTCCCAAAATGAAGGCGCGGATTATTTTAAAAAACTAGAGGATAAATTAAATATAGATTTTTCATTTGCCAAAATTGTTTCTGTTGTGGGTAGAGATTTCGCGATGGACAGAAATAAAAATTGGAAAAAGGTTGAGAGTGCAGTTCGATGTTTTTTGGATGGCGCCGGACACAAATTTGAATTTGCTTCGCGATACATCCAAGATTCTTATACGGAAGGGAAAACCGATGAATTTATAGAACCCGGATTTATTTTTTCGGGAGAAGGGCAAATAAAGGCGGGGGATTCTGTAATTTTTTACAATTTTCGCGAGGATAGCATGAGAGAGCTTGTTTCTTTGATGACAAAAAAAGATGACGTTTTTTTTGCGACAATGACAGAATATGAAAAAAGTTTTAAGGCAAAAGTCGCATTTCCTCCTGTTGATGGTGTTTCCTCGCTCTCGCGGATTATATCAGAAAACAGTATGTCGCAACTTAAAATAGCAGAGAGTGAAAAGTATGCCCACGTAACTTATTTTTTTAATGGAGGCGTTGAAGAACCGTTTTTAAAAGAAGAAAGAATTTTGATTGATTCTCCAAAAAAAAGCTTTGAAGATGTTCCTGAAATGTCCGCGGAAAAAATAACAGATACTGTTTTGGAAAATATCAAAAAATACGATTTTATTTTGGTAAATTTTGCCAATGGCGATATGGTTGGGCATACAGGAAATTTTAACGCGACAATAAAAGCGCTTGAGTATGTGGATTTTTGCGTGGGCAGAATTGTATCAGCTGTTTTAGGTATTGACGGTGTGGTGATTGTAACGGCAGACCATGGAAATGCCGAAGAAAAAATTTATGGTCAGTCAGGAGAACAACGAACAAAACACAATTTAAATCCAGTGCCATTTTTTGTGGTATCAAATAATCTTAAACTAAAAATCCCCAGAACCGAAGACGAAATTTTAAAAATTTACGAAAAAACCCGCGGTCTTCTCACCGACGTCGCGCCAACAGTTTTAGAACTTTTAGGCCTTCCCAAACACCCCACAATGACCGGAATAAATTTGTTGCCAAAAATTATTTCTTGACGTTATTTTTTGATTTTACGATTTCGTCTACGATGCCGTATTTTTTGGCTTCAATAGCGTCCATATAAAAATTGCGGTCAGAGTCGAGTTCTACTTTAGAAATGGGTTGCTCAGTATGATGCGCCAAAATTTTACTTATTTTTTCTTTTATGTGAACTATGTGCTTTGCGTCAATTGCAATATCGCTTGCCTGTCCTTCGGTGCCTCCCAAAACTTGGTGAATCATAATTTCAGAATTTGGAAGCGCGAATCTTTTCTTTTTTGCTCCTCCAGCAAGAAGTATGGCGGCTCCCGACGCGGCAAAACCCACGCACAGTGTAGCAACGTCCGGTTTTATGTGTTGCATTGTGTCATAAATTGCCAAAGTGGCGGATACCGATCCCCCAGGAGAATTTATATATAAGTAAATATCTTTTTTAGGATCCTGCAATTCCAAAAACAAAAGCTGGGCGATTACGGTGTTTGCCACGGGATCAATTATTGGTCCACCCAAAAAAACAATTCGGTCTTTTAAAAGTCGCGAGTAAATGTCGTAAGCGCGTTCCCCGTACGACTCTTTTTCTATAACCGTCGGTATCAAATATGTGTTGTATAACTCATCTTCCATGTTTGTGATATTAGCATAAAAAAATTCTCCTCGCAATGCGGGGAGAATTTACCATTTTTACTATTTTTTTTCTTTTTTAAAGTTCAATTTATTTTTTTTGGAGTCAAATCCAATTTTTATTGTATCCCCAGATTCAATTTGTTTTGTTGTTACAAGATTTGATAGGGGATAAATAAGATGCCGTTCAATGGCGCGTTTTAAATGTCTCGCGCCGTATTTAAAATCCGTACCTTCACGCAATAAAAATTCTTTAGCTTCGTTTGTAACAGTGATCACAAACATTTGCTCTGGTTTTGATGCTAAAATTCTTTCTTGCACGTTGTTTATTTCAATGTCTAAAATTTCTCTAAGATGTTCGTGTGTTAGAGTTCGAAAAACAACTATTCTATCAATCCGATTCATAAACTCCGATGGAAATTCATGTTTGGCTGCTTCAAGAGCAACACGGTAAATCTTGCTATCAACATCCGGATCGGTAATTTCAGTAATCGCTTTGTGTGGAGCAAATCCTATTTGATCACCTGAAACCAGATTTACTATATTTTTACCGCCAAGATTGGAGGTCATAAAAATTATGCACCGAGAAAAATCCACAGGACTGTTGTCTCCCAAAGTTAGTGTCGCTTTATCTAAAACACTCAATAAAAGTTGCCAAACGGAGGCATGCGCTTTTTCTATTTCATCAAAAAGCACAAAAGTCATTTTTAGTTTTTCTGTGTGAAAAGAACTGAGTCTTGTTTCTGTAAAAATTGGCGGTGTTTCCTTGTGTCCAATGTATCCCGGAGGAGAGCCGATGAGTTTCGCAATTTCATGACTGTGTTGAAATTCCGCGCAGTCAATTTTTAAAAATGCTGTTGGGCTACCAAATAAAATTTCCGCCGCGGCTTCTACAATTCTTGTTTTTCCTGAACCAGTTGGTCCTAAAAACAAAAGATTGTTGATGGGTTTTCCGGGCGCTGTAAGTCCCGCCAAACAAACTTTGTACGCGTTTACCACATTGCGGATGGCGCGGTCTTGACCTATAACTTTATTTTTAAGTTTTTCTTCAAATTCCGCAATTTCATCACTTAGTAATTCCGGATCAAGCAGAGCCCCCCCCTCTTTTTTGGTTTGTAAACCATTTGAGTTGGTCACTTTTACCTCCTTTTGTATTCAAAAAATCCTTTTTTAATGTATACTATCCTAAAAATTTTGTCAACAAAAGCGCCACGATGTTTATTATTTTTATCATTGGGTTTATCGCTGGACCGGCGGTGTCTTTGTATGGATCACCAACAGTGTCTCCAGTAACGGCTGCTTGGTGTGCCGGAGATTTTTTACCTCCATGATTTCCTTCCTCAATATATTTTTTGGCATTGTCCCATGCGGCTCCGCCAGAAGTCATTGAAAGCGCCAAAAATAATCCGGTAACAATAGATCCAATCAAAAGTCCCCCTAACGCTTTTGCGCCAAGAGCAAAAGCAACAACAACAACAATTAAGATTGGCAAAATCGCTGGAATTATCATTTCTCGGAGCGCGGCGCGGGTTACAATATCAACCGTTCGCGCGTAATCTGGCCTCGCTGTTCTTTCCATTATTCCTTTTATTTCCCTAAACTGTCTGCGGACTTCTTCTACCACTGCTCCGGCGCTTTTACCAACCGCGCGCATTGCGATTGAAGCGAAAATATACGGAATCATTCCTCCCAAGAAAATACCAGTAATTACCAACGGGTCGGAAAGTTCAAAAACAACTTCTTTTCCCAAAGCCGAAAGTTCAGAGACGTATGAAGCAAAAAGAACCATCGCCGCAAGTCCCGCGGAAGCGATAGCATAACCTTTGGTAACCGCTTTTGTGGTGTTACCAACCGCATCCAACGGATCTGTGATTTTTCGAACACCCTCAGAAAGACCCGCCATTTCGGCAATTCCTCCGGCATTGTCTGTAATCGGACCAAACGAATCAATTGCGACAATAATTCCAGCCATAGAAAGCATCGCGACACTGGCGATTGCTATTCCATAAAGTCCCGCCAAACTAAATGCCGCGAACGCTCCCAAAGAAATTACTATTGCCGGTAGCGCGGTAGATTCAAAAGAAATCGCAAGACCCATTATTATGTTTGTACCGTGACCAGATTCCGAACTTTTTGCTATTGATTTAACTGGTCTGAAGCTTTTTGATGTGTAGTATTCGGTTATTAAAACAATAAAAAGAGTTACCACAAGTCCAATAAGAGACGCTAGAAAATATTTGGAAGAATTGCCGGGAATTTTGGTAATGTTTTCAAAAATAGAATCACCAAAATCCATTGCGGATACAGCCGGATGTTCTACGAGCCATTTTGTAGCAAACAAAAATCCGATAGCCGAAAGAATTCCGGAAGCAACAAGTCCTTTGTAAAGTCCCAGCATTATTTTTTGACCAGATACTCGCACAAAAAAGAATCCGATTATAGATGCCCATATGGCAAACGCGCCCAAAAGAAGCGGAAGCAAAATAGCCGCATCGGAACCGGTAAAAATTATATTTCCCAAAAACATTGCGGCGATTGTTGTAATCGCGTAAGTTTCAAAAAGATCCGCCGCCATTCCAGCGCAGTCCCCAACATTGTCTCCCACGTTGTCGGCAATTACTGCTGGGTTGCGAATATCGTCTTCTGGAATTCCAGCCTCAACTTTTCCCACAAGGTCCGCTCCCACATCCGCGGCTTTGGTAAAAACTCCTCCACCCAAACGAGAAAAAACTGAAATTAACGAACCTCCAAATCCTACCCCCAAAAGAACGTTTAAGTCATTTGTCAGATACCAAAAAACAGAAACAATAAAAAGTCCAAGTCCTACCACCAAAAATCCCGTTACAGAACCACCTTGAAAAGCCAGAGAAAACGCTTTTTTGAGTCCGGATTTTGCTCCTTCCGCCACTCTTGAGTTTGCCATAACTGCGGTTTGCATTCCCAAAAACGCGGCAACACTGGAAGCAAAAGCTCCAAATAAAAATCCTATTGCTATTGATTGTCCCAAAATAAACCACAAAATCGCGGCAACCAAAATTCCCACAACAAATATAGATTTAAATTGTCTTTTTAAAAATGCTTTAGAGCCTTCGCGTATGGCTTTGGCGATTTCTATCATTTCCGGAGTTCCTTCCGGAGATTTTTTAACTTTCGCGCGGAGTATAAGCGCGAAAATAACCGACACAAGCGATGTAATTATTGCAAAAATTTCTATAGACATAATGTTTTTTATTTATATTGGTAAGTTTTATTCCATGGTTTCAGTTGCCGGTGAATCTGATTCAGTTTCAGTATCGTCTGACGTTGCTTCTGCAACTGTTTCACCGTCTCGTGAACGAATATCTATTTTGAATCCTGTAAGTTTTGCCGCAAGGCGCACGTTTTGTCCGCCTTTGCCGATAGCCAAAGAAAGCTGATCTTCGGCAACTGTTACTTTTGCCACCCCACTTTCTTTATCAACGTCAACTTCTAAAATTTTGGCGGGGGAAAGAGATGATTCTATAAATTTTTCTGAATTGTCGTTCCACGGAACAATATCAATTTTTTCTCCACCAAGCTCCGCTATAACTGTGCTTACTCGTATTCCTTTTTGCCCAACACAAGATCCAACTGGGTCAATACCTTCTTCGTTTGATACTACGGCAATTTTTGTTCTTGAACCCGGTTCACGGGCAATGTTTTTAATTTCCACGACTCCGGACGCGATTTCCGGAACCTCAATTTCAAAAAGTTTTTTTACTAAAATGGGGTGCGATCGCGAAAGTCGTATTGAGGGTCCTTTTGGAGTTTTTTCAACACTCAATACCAGCACTTTTATTCTTTCGTTTTGTCTGTATCGTTCGCCGCGTACTTGTTCTTCTGGTGGCAATATTCCAATGCTTCGTCCTAAATCCAAAAACACCAACCGTCCCTCAACTCTTTGTACCAGTGCGCTTATTACTTCGCCTTGGCGCGTGGCGTATTCTTCGTATATTGAATCGCGTTCTTCTTCGCGTAATTTTTGCAAAATTACCTGTTTTGCGGTTTGAGCGGCAATTCTTCCGTAGTCGTCTTTTGTTTCAAGAGGGAACGTTAATTCGTCTCCCGGTTTCACGCTCTTTTTAATTTTTTTGGCTTCGTCCAACATTACATGTCTTTCTGGGTTAAATCGCACTTTTTTTATTTCTCCATCTGGTCCTGTTTCCGCCTCGTCCATTATTGCTTCTCTGGCAGCTTCGCGCGCTTCTCTACCCTCGCTTTTAAGTTCTTCCGTTATTTTTTCTCTGGCTGCTTCCTCTTCCGCTATTTCTTCCTCGGTTTTTATCATTGTTTCATCAACTACAAGCTTTACTTGCCAAAATTTTGCTTTACCGGTTTTTATGTCAAATTCCGCGCGTACTATCTGTGTTTTTTTGCCGTAATCTTTTTTGTAGGCGGCGGCAAGAGCCATCTCTATTGTTTCCAAGATTTTTTCTTTTTCTATTCCTTTGTCTTCCGCCAATTGTTCAAGCGCGGAGTTAAGATTTTTGAGATCTAACATATATTTAAAATAAATAGCCCATTTTAATTATGGACTATTTTGAGTGTAGCGTAAAAATTTTTGGTTGTCAACAGAAGGAAACTGACAGTTATGTTTTTGTGTTTGACAGTAAAAACATTAATAAAAAACACCCACTCAGCTCTCCGAGAGCTAAGTGGGTTTATTTTTTAAAAGCGTTTAGTCTGTGTGCAGATGGGCAGATGAGAGGAATTTGTTCCAGTTTTTTATCTTCTGGTGCCCAGAAAGCATTGACTTCAAATTTATATTTACCAATTGAACCAAGCACGCCTCCGTTTTTGGTTTTTTTCCATTGTTGCGTTTTTCTTTTTACGCTTATACCAACTATAATATAAATTCCGTTTTGTTCAGAATCTTTTTTATCTTGCTCGCTTGGAATTGCGCACCATCTTCCGCCCCCAAATTCGGTATGCGAATGGCAATCGCCAATTATTTGAGAATTTTTCCAAAAAAACTCACTTAAATTAATTACCAATTTTTCTCTATAACTTATGTTTTCTACTTGTCCGAAATTGCGTTTTGCGGTTTGAAACGGTATAGCGTGTTCTATGACAAAATTTTCGTTTTTTTTATATCCCAAAAGAAATAAATAACTTTCTTTTTTGAATGTTTCGGCTGTGGCGCAAAGTATTGATAACAACGCGGGTTTTTTAAGAACTGCTCTCACGTTTTGACTCCTTTCTTGCTATTTTCTATCTTTGAAGTTAGTATAAAGACCATTGTTATGCAAGCACATCAACTTATAAAAACTAAAAAAGTAAAACGAAGGGTTGGGCGCGGAGGAAAGCGCGGAACCTTTTCGGGCAGAGGCACAAAAGGACAAAAGGCAAGATCTGGCAGGCGTATTCGCCCGCAGATTCGCGATGTCATCAAAAAAATCCACAAAAAACGCGGATACTTTTTCAAGTCCTTTAGAGAAAAGCCTTACGCCATAAATATTCGTGACATTGATAAAAAATTTAATACTGGTGATAAAATAACCCTTGAGTCTTTGTTAAAATCAAAAATTTTGCGCGCGCCCAAGGGAAAAAAAATAAAAATAAAAATTTTAGGCAAAGGCAAAACAGATAAAAAGTTTATTTTTGACAAGGACTTACTTGTTTCAAAATCCGTAAAAAAGTATGTGGAATAAAATTTCTTTAATTTTTAAAGACGCAGATTTGCGCAGAAAGTTTTTATTTCTTTTTGGATTTCTTGCGGCATTCAGATTTTTGGCGTCCATTCCAATTCCAGGCATTGATCCAGAACGTCTTAACGCTTTTCTTTCCGGAAGTCAGCTCTTCGGGCTTTTAAATATTTTTTCCGGTGGAGCTTTGGATAACCTTTCTATTGTTATGCTCGGTGTGGGACCATATATCACAGGGTCAATTATAATGCAGTTGCTTACAATGATTTTCCCAAGTTTGAAAGAAATGTATCAAGAAGAAGGTGAAGCTGGCAAACAAAAATTTAACCAATATTCACGGCTTCTTACGTTGCCTTTGGCACTTGTTCAAGGTTTTGGTCTTATTACACTTTTGGAGAGACAAGGTGTGTTGTCTTTGAGCGCTCCGGAAAAATTGGGCAATATGTTGATTGTTGCCGCGGGTTCCGTTCTTTTGATGTGGATAGGTGAACTTATTTCCGAATATTCAATTGGCAACGGGGTTTCAATAATGATTTTCGCGGGCATTGTGTCATCCGTGCCATTGAGTATTGGGCAAACACTTCTTTCTTTTGACCAATCGCAATTTCCAACACTTCTTGCTTTTTTGATTGTGGGGGTAATAACGGTTGCCGCGGTGGTAATTATTACCGAGGGTGAACGCAAGATTCCTGTTTATTACGCAAAAAGGGTTCGGGGGATGAGAATGTATGGAGGAACTTCGACTCATTTACCACTTAAAGTAAATCAAGCGGGTGTGATTCCGATAATTTTTGCGCTTTCAATTCTTTTGTTTCCGCAAATGATAGCAAGCTTTTTGTCGTCATCAACAAATGTTTTTGTAAAAGAACTTTCTTCTTTTGTACTTGGTATTATTGCTAATCAGCTTGTTTACGGAATTTTGTATTTTGTTTTGGTAGTTTTGTTTACTTATTTTTATACTTCTGTCACATTTGATCCGGAAGCAATTTCCAATAACTTGCAAAGGGGAGGAGCTTTTGTGCCGGGGATACGTCCGGGACCTTCGACAGCAGGCTTTTTATATAAAATAGTAAGTAGGATAACTTTGGTGGGAGCGTTGTTTTTGGGCGCGATTGCCGTGTTACCTCTTTTGCTTCAAAGTGTAACTGGAATTACAACACTTACAATTGGTGGCACCGCGCTTTTGATAGTTGTTTCGGTGGTTTTGGAAACTTCAAAACAAATAGAAGCCCAGCTCTCGTTGCGGGCATACGACTAGTTGTGGTAGAAAAGATGTAGATACGTTAGAGTGAAGGTATGGTAAAAAAACCAGTCATATTTTTTTTAGGAAAGTCTGGTTCAGGGAAAGACACACAAGCGGAACTTTTAATAAAAAAATTCGGATTTAATTTCATAAGTTCAGGAGGTTTACTTCGAGAATTCAAAAGTCATGCGGTAACTTTTCCTGAAGATTCACTTGAACGATACGAGGCAGATGGAATTAAAAGAATTTTAGACGCGGGAAAGTTTGTTCCTACTCTTACTGTCGCTTGCCAATGGAGGTTCGTGGCGCTTGAGATAATGAAAAATCATGATAAATCTACAGGACTTGTGTTTGGTGGTTCACCTCGCAAACTTGCCGAAGCCATGATTTTGGATGATTTTTTTAAGAATTGGCCGGAAGCCGCGGAGCATTTTGAAATAAAACCGATTGTTCTTGCTCTTTCCGATGAAGACGCAAAAAAACGTCTTTTGTTGCGCGGAAGGGAAGATGACAATGAAGAAGCAATTAAAAGTCGGCTGGCTGAATTTGAAGAATTCGTGTTTCCAGTAATTCAGTATTTTAAATGTGACTCCCATAATATTGTGAAAGGTTCTCAATCTGTTGAAAAAGTTCATGAAGACGTGTTAAAAGTATTGGGATTATGATTATAAAAAACCAAAAAGATTTAGAAATTTTGCGGGAAGGCGGCAAGAAACTTGCCGCTGTTTTATCATTTGTGGCAAAAGCCGCAGTATCAGGAGTTACAACAAAATTTCTTGATGAACTTGCTGAAAAATTAATTTTGGAATATGGTGATAAACCATCTTTTAAAAATTACAAAAACCCAATGGGTAAAGATAGTTATCCAGCAACGCTTTGTGTTTCAATAAATGATGAAGTGGTGCACGGGATACCGGATGAGAGAATTTTAAAAGTTGGGGATATTGTTGGGTTGGATATTGGGGCGTGGCACGGAGGTTTATGTACGGATACGGCGATGACAATTTTGGTGGGTGGCGGAACGAATAAATTAGTTGATGCTACTAAAAAATCTTTAGAAATAGGAATTTCAAAAGTAAAAGCCGGTGCGCGAATCGGCGACATTGGTTTTGCGATTCAAAATTTTTTAGAAAAAGAAGGTTTTGGGGTGGTGCGTGAATTGGTTGGACATGGTGTGGGTAACGCGGTGCATGAGGATCCGGAAATACCAAATTGGGGTAAAGCGGGGACTGGACAAGAGCTTGCGGAAGGAATGGTTATAGCAATTGAACCGATGGCGACGGAAGGTTCTCCAAAAGTAAAATTTTTGCCGGATGGCTGGACATGGGCAACCGTGGATGGTTCCCATTCCGCACATTTTGAACACACATTGGTGGTTACCAAAAATGGCGCGGAGATTTTAACAAAACCATGAAATACATCGGTATAGATTATGGAGAAAAAAGGATTGGTGTGGCAGTATCGGATGAAGCTGGCACACTGGCTTTTCCAAAATATGTTGAGGTTGCGTTTGGTCCAGAACGTTTTTTTATTGTGGCGAGAAATTTAAAAAAGATTATTGAAAACGAAAAAATTAGCGCGATTGTCGTGGGACTTCCACTTGGGTTTTCTATGCAAGAAACAGATTCAACGAAAAAAGCGCGGGAGTTTGGTGCTTTTTTAAAAAAGGAATTAAATATAGAAATAATTTTTCAAAATGAAGTTTTAAGCACTATGGAGGTGGAAAAATCAGGTGCCGCGCGGGAGGATATGGTTGATGCATCTTCCGCTGCTTTGATTTTGCAGAGTTTTTTGGACTCGCCCCGTTAAATGTCGCTTTAAACCGTGATACAATTGTTTTATGTCGCAAGCTGATATTTTTTTGTCGGTAATTGTACCGGCATACAATGAAGAAAGCAGGATTAAAGGAACTTTAGAAAGATTCCACGAATATTTGTCTTCACAGCCTTTTAGTTATGAAATTATTGTGGTAAATGATGGTTCGCGCGATAAAACTTTGGAAATTGTTGAGCAAATGCGCGCTAAAATTTCTAATCTTTTTGTGGTTGGAAGAAAACAAAACAAAGGAAAAGGCTTTTCAGTGCGCGAGGGCGTGTTCAAAGCTCAAGGTAGAATAAAACTTTTCGCAGATGCCGACAACGCGACTGATATTTCACATTTTGAAAAAATGCGCCCCCTTTTTGATAAGGGCTATGATGTTGTAATAGCTTCGCGTGATAGCAAGGACGCAAGCGGAGCTAAACAGTCGGTTTCCCAACCGTGGTATAAAAGATTGTTGGGGAATCTTGGAAATCTATATATCCAAAAATTGGCAGTGAAAGGAATTTGGGATACCCAATGTGGTTTTAAAGCGTTTCGTGAATATGCCGCTGATAAAATTTTTTCTTCTCTCAAAACCGAAGGATGGATGTTTGATGTGGAAGTGCTGGCTTTGGCAAAAAAATTCAATTTTAAAATAGGTATAATTCCCGCGAATTGGATAAACGACCCAAAAACACACGTAAAACTTTTTTCTTATTTAAAATCTCTTTGGGAAGTTTTTAAAATTAGTAGAATAGTAAAAAATGTATGAAAAATACGGTTGAATTTAGAAAAGACATTGTTTCTGGCGAATGGGTTTTGATTTCTTCCGACCTAACAAAAAAACCATTATTTTTTAAAAAATCTCCAGCGAAGCCGTTACCGAAATCAAAATGTCCTTTTGAGAATCCGGTGACATCAGGCAACGAAAAAGTTTTATTGTGGTATCCAAAACCAGGAAAAAACGACACAAAAGATTGGTGGACAATGATTTTTTCAAACAAATATCCGGTTGTTTTTTATTCAAAAATATGTCCAATTATTGATAAAAATGGGATTTACGAAAAAATACAGGGGGTTGGGTTTCAAGAAGTTGTGGTAACACGTGATCATGATCGTCATTTCGGAAAAATGAACACAAATGAAATTGAAGTTTTGATAGAGGCGTATGTTGCGCGTTTTCAAGCTCTTCTAAGCGAAGAATGCGTTGAATATATTTTGATTATGCATAATCATGGTCCGGCTTCTGGAGCTTCGGTTCCACATCCTCATTCGCAAATACTTGCGATTCCATTGGTGCCCCCCGATGTTGCAAGCAGTATTTTAGGGTCCAAAAAGTATTTTCAAGAACACAAAAGATGCGCGCATTGCGATATAATAAAGTTTGATATAAAAGAAAAAAAACGGATTGTTTACGAAAATAAACATTTTATTGTTATTGCTCCGTATGCATCAAAAATGTCTTTTGAAACAAGAATTTATCCAAAAATTCACGAATCGCGTTTTGAGGCGATTGATATAAATCAGAGGCAAAATTTGGCGGACGCTATGAAATTTATTTTTTCAAAATTTGAGACAAATCTGAATAATCCAGATTATAATATGGTTGTGCACACTGCCCCACCAAAAAATCGCGATGCGGGTCATTATCATTGGCACGTGGAAATTTTGCCGAGAGTTGGGATTTGGGGCGGGTTGGAGTTAGGAACAGGTATTGATGTTGTTAAAATTCCTCCGGAGGAAGCGGCAAAAATTTTAAGAAAATGAAAAAAATTATTATCGCAAATTGGAAAATGAATCCGGATTCTGTTGAGCGCGCGGGACACATTGCGGTGTGGGTTGAAAGCAGTTTTCAAAATTCTAAAAATATTGACGTGGTTTTGGCTCCGCCGTTTGTGTTTTTAGAATCCGTTGGTTCGGTTATAAAAAAAGTTAAGCTGGGAGCCCAAAATACTTTTTTTGGCGATACTGGTCCGCACACAGGAGAAGTTTCCTGGCGTCAGCTTAAGAATTTTGGTGTTGAATACGTAATTCTGGGGCATTCCGAACAGCGCGCGTTGGGAGAAACGAATGAAGAAGTAAACAAAAAAATAAAAACTGTTTTGGAAAACGGAATGATTGCTGTTTTGTGTGTTGGAGAAACTGAAAAAAATAAAGAAATAGCTTTTCCAGCGATTATTCAAACACAACTCACGGAAGGACTTAAAAATATAAAGAAAAATTTTTTAAAAAACCTGATTATTGTTTATGAGCCGGTTTGGGCAATAAGTACCCATGGCAAGGCTGATAATCCAAAAAATGTTTTTGAGATGTCTGTTTTAATACGCAAAGAGCTTTTAAAAAAATTCGGCAAAAAAGTCGCTTTTGATACAAAAATTCTTTACGGTGGTTCTGTGGACGAAAAAAACGCGGCTGATTTTGTAAGTATTGGAAAAGTTGACGGGCTTTTGGTTGGCAAAGCAAGTTTAAACGCCAAAAAGTTTTCTGAAATTGTTAAACTGGTTTCAAAATTATGAAAAAAGTTTTACTGCGAGTTGATTTCAATGTTTCCATGAAAAACGGTAAAATTGCCGACCCTTTTAGAATTTTGTCGCACATTCCAACCATAAAATATTATCTCAAAAAAAACTATCAAGTTGTTTTAATTTCACATTTGGAACAAAACGGAAAAATTCCTTATTTTGGTTTGGTTCGTAAATTTTTGGAAAAAAAGTTGGGAAAAGGAAATTATACTCTTTTGGAAAATTTAAGGCTGAACTCTGGAGAAAAGAAAAATGATTTAGATTTTGCTAAAAAGCTGGCGAGTTTTGGCGATATTTTTATAAATGACGCTTTCGGTGTCTCTCATAGAAAGCACGCTTCAATTGTAGGTATTCCAAAATTTTTACCATCTCATCTTGGACCTCTTTTTAAAAAAGAAATTAAAGAATTAAGTAAAGCGTTCAAACCAAGGCATCCGTTTTTGCTGGCGGTTGCCGGCAACAAGTTTGAAACTAAAGAACCATTAATTTCCAAATTTTTAAACAAAGCGGATTATATTTTTGTTGGGGGTGTTTTGGCAAATACCTTTTTAAAACAAAGGGGTAATGATGTTGGAAAATCTTTGGTAGAAAATATAAAAATTCCTAAAAACATTTTGTGGAACAAAAAAATTATTTTGCCGGCTGATTTTGACATTAAAAACGGCAAAATTTACGATTCGGGACTCGCAACCGCGAAAATTTTGGAAAATTTGGCCAAAAAATCAAAGTTCATTTTGTGGAATGGCACGTTTGGAATTTGCGAAAAAAGTTTTGATTTTGGCACAAAATCTTTTGCGGAAGCGCTGGGCAGGTCAAAAGCGTATAAAATCGCGGGCGGGGGAGATACGGTTACCGCGATCCACAAATTTGGGCTTCAAAAAAACTTTGACTTTATCTCAACCGGCGGTGGCGCAATGCTGGAATTTCTTGCCACAGGCACCCTGCCCGGCATTGACGCGATAAAGAATAAATGATAGTTTACGTATAGATTTAAAAACAGAGGTGTTAAGTGACTCCAGAAAAAGTTTTGGAAGTGATTGGTGTGTATCGCAAATTTTTTGAAGGTCTGGGTGTGTCAAAAATACGGCTTAACGAAGAACAGTTTGATGAACTTTTTTTTATGGAGTTTGAAATCGATGAAACATCCATTATGTCGCATTGTCATGCAATGTTGGATGGTATGGAACAACTTGTGAAAGAATGCAGAATGGAAAAATGTTTTCGCTGGCTGGGGTTTATACAGGGTTGCTTGTTGTGTGGAGGATTTTTTACTCTCAACGAACTTAAAAATCACAGTCGTCCAAACGACGAAACCGCGGCATAGCCGCGGTTTTTCTTATTGTGTTATACTTTTTAAATGCGTTACACGGACAAAGAAGATTTTATGCAAAAAAATGGATATGCCATCAACAATGGATGGTATCCGCGGGTTACAAAAATTTTGGAAGTAAAATCTAAACCGGGTTTGGATTCTTTTTTTAAGGAGGTGGGTAGTTACGATTTCGCGGAGTCAATAAAAAATAAATCAGCCGAAGAAGGAACACTTGTTCACGAAACAATGCAAAAACTTGCTTGTGGCGAACCAATTATAATTCCTGAACAAATTCGTCCCGCCGCGGAAACATTTATGGATTTTATCGTGAAAAATAATATAGTTTTTCATCCAGAATTTGTGGAAAAAAAAATTTGGTCCAATTTTCATAAATACGCTGGAACAGTGGACGCTTTGGCTTCGGTTGGAGGAAAATTTGGCGTGTTGGACATTAAAACCTCAACTGGTTTTTACCCGGAATACAATTTGCAGACAGCCGCGTATGTTTTGGCGCTACAAGAGACGGAAATTAAAAAGGCGATTGGATTACCTTCGGACATCGCAACTCGCTGGATTTTACGCATTGATCAGCATAAGGTTTGTGATACTTGCGGTTCGCGCTTGCGTGAAAAGGGGGGCAGAAGTAAAGTAAGGCAGAATGGTAAAGAATCATGCAATGAAGGAGAACACAACTGGGGGAAACCCGAAGGGGTTGTAGAAATTCGCGAGTTCCCGTATTTTTATCGCGATATCAAAGCTTTTTTGGCGGCGAAAACGCTGTGGGAATGGGAAAACGATTATTGGCTTCGGCAAATTGGTTATTTGGGATACATAAAATGAAAAAAAATATATTTTTATATCACAAAAATTGCGACGATGGTTTTGGAGCCGCTTGGGCGGCGTGGAAAAAATTTGGTAATAGCGGAACATACATTGCTTCCGCGCCACATGAAGATCCCCCGAAGGGGCTTGCTGGAAAAAATGTTTATCTTATGGATTTATGTTATTCGGCTGAAGCGATTAAAAAATTGCTCAAAACAACAAAATTGCTTACAGTGATTGACCATCATATAAGTTCTAAAAAAGCTGTTGAGTTGGCTCCAAACCATATTTTTAACGGAGATTCTACACATTCGGGAGCGATGCTTTCGTGGCAATATTTTCATCCTCAAAAAAAAGTACCATTGCTTTTGCTAACCATTGAAGATGTTGATCTTTGGAGGTGGACACTTTCACATTCCAATGAATTGTCCGCTTCACTTAGAACATATAAACGCGATTTTTCAACTTGGAGCCGTATTGCCCGCGATTGGGAAAAACCCTCAACGCGCAAAAAGTATATAGAAGAAGGATTAGCAATACGCAAAGAACAGCGCACACAAGTTAAAAGCGCCGTTGATGACGCTCTTTTGGTGAACTTTTGCGGGTATAAAACACATGTTTCAAACTCATCAATGTTTGTTTCTGAAATCGGGAGCGAGTTGGTTAAAAAACTTCCTCCCATTGGGATTATTTGGTCTCAAAGAAAAGATAAAATTGTTGTAAGTCTTCGCTCAAATGGTAAGGTGGATGTAAGCAAACTCGCGAAAAAATTTGGCGGAGGAGGACACAAGGCGTCTGCCGCGTTTCGTTTGGATTTAAACCAAAAACTTCCATGGAAAATAATCAAAAAATAATTACATATACGGACGGCGGATCTAGAGGCAATCCGGGGCCTGCGGCTCTTGGAGCAGTGATTTGCGATTCGTTCGGAAAAATTATTAAAGAGTACGGACAAGTGTTGGGCAGGAAAACAAACAATGAAGCCGAATACGAAGCGGTAATTTTTGCGCTCAAAAAAATAAAACAGCTTTTTGGGAAAGAGAAGTCCAAAAAAACGCATGTGGAAATGCGGATGGACTCGGAGTTTGTAGTTAAACAAATGACTGGAAAATACAAAGTGGAAGAAGAAAGAATGGTTCCATTGTTTATTGCTGTGTGGAATTTAAAATTGGATTTTGCTAGTGTAGATTTTGTCCATGTGCGCCGAGAACAAAATAAAGACGCGGATAGGCTGGTAAATGAAGCGTTGGACGGCGAACAGGGCGAATTGTGGCAATCAAACTAATTCCATTTTTTTTGCTTTCATTTTTGGGCGGAGTAGGTCTGCGCTCGTTTTTTGATATTTCATTAAATTTTTCTTGGGTAGCTTTTGGTGCTATTGTTGGTTTTGGAGCAATAAGACATTTATTTCAGAGAAGCTTTCGCAGTCCTGAAAAGCTTGGTCTTTCGCGAAGCGAAAGTTTTCAGGACGAGAATGCAGATAATCGTCCGCCGCAGGAGCGGACGAATTATCGGTTCGATGAAGTGAATGTCTTATTGCTTGTTACTACATTATTTTTCCTTGGCGTTATTCGTCTTTCGTATTTTGAAAAAAATATTGAGCAGGATAATTTGCATAATTTTTACGGTCAAGAAATTAGCGTTGAGGGAAATGTTTTAGAAAGCAAATTTACGCAAGCAAGTCAGAGAGTTATTGTAAAAACAAATGAGGGCAAGGCGCTTTTGGTCACAAGAGTTTTCCCCAAGTATAAATACGGGGATATTTTAAAAATTAATGGAGAAGTTTCTGAACCCAAAGGTTTTGGAGACATAGACATGAAAAAAATTTTAGCGAAAGACAAAATTTTTTCTGAAGTGATTTTTCCTAAAATTGAGCGCATTGGTTTTAAGCCAGAAAGCAAAATTTTAAATTTTTTGTTTGGAGTCAGAGAAAAGTTTGAAGAAAAATTAAAATTAATTTTGCCGGAACCGCAAGCTTCTCTTGCGAACGGAATGCTTTTGGGCAACGAAGGTGTGTTAGAAGAAAACATTAAAACCGCTTTTCAAAAAAGCGGAACAATTCATATTTTGGTGCTTTCCGGTTACAACATAACTGTTATTGGAATGGCTATGGCGAATTTGTTGGGTTTTATTCCCGCGGTTGTATCAATTATTTTATTTGTTTTAATGACAGGCGCCGAAGCCCCGGCTGTGCGCGCGGCGATCATGGGTATAATCGGGCTTATTGTTGTAAGTGCTGGCCGTCTTAAAACGGCAATGCTTGCGCTTTTTTGGTCAGCGTTTTTTATGATTATGTGGAATCCAGCCGTGTTGCGTTTTGACAGGGGGTTTCAACTTTCTTTTTTGGCAACACTGGGACTTATAGTTTTGTCCAGATTTTTTACGAAAAAGTTTAAATTTTTGCCGAAGTTTTTATCAATCAGAGAAAGCGCGGCATCCACTTTTTCCGCCCAAATTTTTGTTTTACCTCTTTTGTTGAGCTGGGGAAATTATGTTTCCTTTTTGAGCCCCGTCGCAAATATTTTAATAGTAGGAGCGGTGCCTTATGTTATGGCTTTTAGTTTTTTTGGTGGTCTTGCAGCTTTTTTATTTGTACCGCTTGGACAGGCAGTAGCTTCGGTTTCGCATATTTTAATTTCTTATCAAATATATGTTGCGAAAATTTTTTCAATTTTTTAATTTGAACAAGGAAAAGCTGTTTTTAGGAGTGGTTTTAGTTTTACTGTCTCTAAATTTTTTAACTTGGGGCACAGTTTTAAAAACTATTAAAAAATCGGATATTGAAATTTATTTTTTTGACGTAGGACAGGGCGACGCGCATTTTATTGAAGCAAAAGATGGCACCCAGATTTTGATTGATGGTGGACCACCTAATAAAATTTTGCCGAAACTTTCGCGGGTGTTGGATTTTAATGATCGCGATTTAGATGTTTTGATAGTAACCCACCCGCACGTTGACCATATTTCCGGAGCGATTGAAGTTTTAAAAAATTATAATGTCGGAATGATTATTGAAAGCGGAGTTGATTATCATACGGCCGAGGCTGAAGAATTTGAAAAATTGGCGGATGAACAAAAATTAAAAAGAATAATAATTGATAAACCCACCACATTAAAATTTTATAATGGAGCGGAAATAAAATTTTTATATCCGGACAGATCTTTTGTGGGAAAAATTATAAAAAAAGTTCATGACGCAACCGTGATAAGTCAATTCTCATATAACAATAAAAAAATTCTTTTTATGGGAGACGCGGAAAAAAATATAGAAAAGTACTTGCTAAATAAAAATTTAATTGACGATGTGGATGTGCTCAAAGCTGGACATCACGGTTCTAAAACGTCAACCAGCAAAGAATTTCTTTTTGTTGCGCGTCCGGAATACTCAATATTGGAGGTTGGTAGGAATAGCTACGGGCATCCCACACAGGAAGTTCTTTCGCGCTTGGCTTCAATTGGCTCCCAAATTTTCCGCACAGACCGCGATGGCACCATAAAATTTGAAATTGATTCATTGGGGAATTTGAAATTTTCCGGAGAAAATGTAAAATAGTTTTATATGGTAAACCCAAAAGAAGAAAAAACATTTTTATTGGTCAAACCGGATGGAGTTCGAAAGGGTTTGATTGGAGAAATTATACAAAGATTTGAGAGGCGAGACCTAAAAATTGTGGCCCTTGAAATGTTTGAGGCGACAAAAGAACAAATTAACGAGCATTATCCAAAAGATGAAGTGTGGATTAGGAGAGTTGGTGAAAAAACCTTAGCCACCCTTCATAAATATCAAAAAGATCCTAAAGAGCTTTTGGGCACGGAAGATTCTTTTGAAATTGGAAAAATGATACGGCAATGGACGATTGATTTTATGGTTTCAGCTCCATTGGTTCGAATGGTTATTCAAGGTATTCATGCGGTAGATGTTGTTCGAAAAATTGTGGGTCCAACAATGCCTTATCTTGCGGAAATGGGAACTATTCGCGGTGATTTTTCTGCTGATTCTCCACTTTTGGCAAATTCAGAAAAACGGGCAGTAGCAAATCTGGTGCACGCTTCTGAAACCCCACAGGAGGCAGAACACGAAATTCAATTTTGGTTTGGCGACAGGTTGATTTTTAACTATAAACGTTTTGGTCTTGATGAATGATAAAGAAAAACAACTTGATCCAAGATTACATTTTGTGGTAACCACTGTCATTATAGAAAAAGACGGTAAATATTTAATTGCCAAACGCGCCCCGTACGAAAAGGCATTCCCGAATAAATGGACAGTGCCCGGAGGCAAGTTGGTGCTCCATGAATATCAGCATTTGCCGAAAACAAGCCTGACGCACCCTCAATGGTATAACGTAGTTGATTGGGTTTTAAAAAAAGAAGCCAAAGAAGAGGTTGGTGTTAAAATTCATGCTCCAAAATATTTATGCGACCTTGTTTTTGTGCGACCAGATGGCTATCCGGTGGTAACCCTTTCCTATTGGGCAAAATACGCCGATGGTGAAGTTACACTGTGCAAAGATTTGACCGAGTACGCTTGGGTGGGACTTGAAGAAGCAAAAAATTATGATTTAATAGATGGAATTTGGGATGAAATTAAACAAGTTGACGAATTGATTAATTCAAAAGAATCATGAGTAAATTTTTTCATTCACTAAGGTTTGTAATCCTGCTTTTTGCGGGAATTTTTGTTGCTTGGGGAGTTGCGATGTTGAATGAGTGGTTTTTTTACAAATGGTGGGTAGATATAATACTTCATTTTGCTGGCGGATTTTGGATTGTGGTTCTTGCATGGCACGTTGCAGGGTATTTCGGTAATGATATTACCGGCGAACAAAAGAATTTTATAAAATTTTTATGTTTCATTTCTTTTGTCGCGTTTGTGGGAGTGCTTTGGGAATTTTTTGAATTTATAATGGATAGGTATATAGTGTTTACCGGTTTTACTTTTCTTTCCGGAGTTTTTGAAGATACACTAATGGATTTGGTTATGGATCTACTGGGAGGAACGGTTGCTTTTTTGCTATACTTTAGAAATGGTAAAGCTTAGTTTTTTTGGAGCGGCGCAGGAGGTTACAGGAAGTTGTTTTTTGTTGGAGAGTGAGTCCGCCAGCCGGCAGACGAAAATTTTAATTGATTGCGGAATGTTTCAATGTCCCAATTTTTGCGATTTGCGGACGCGTGAACTGTTTTCTTTTGACCCAAGCAAGGTTGACGCTTTGTTTTTAACCCATGCCCATATTGATCACTCCGGAAGAATTCCTAAACTTATAAAAGAAGGTTTTAAAGGAAAAATATATTCAACTCCGGCAACCAAAGAATTAGCAGAGCTTATGCTTAAAGACAGTACGGGAGTTTTGGAAAAAGAAGCGCGAAGAAATAACGAACCCATACTTTATAAAGAAGAAGACGTTGATAAGGCGGTTGCGTTATGGGAAGTAAAAGAGTTGCATGAAAAAATAAAAGTTGGAGATTTTTTGGTTTCGTTTTACAACGCTGGTCACATATTGGGTTCTGCCATGGTGGCAGTAGATTTTGAAGACAAAAGAATTGTTTTTACAGGAGATGTGGGAAATACAAACAGTATTTTAGAAAAAGCCACTGAACTTGTTGGAAAGCCAGCGTATTTGGTCACGGAGTCAACATATGGCGACCGCACACATGAAAATGAGCAGAGATCTTTAGAACTTGAAAGAGTAATTGAACAGACAGTAAAGCGCAGAGGTGTTCTCATGATTCCCGCTTTTGCTTTAGAGAGGACACAAGAACTTCTTTCTGTGATTTCAAAAATGATGGAGGAACGCAAAATTCCCCAAATTCCAGTATTTTTAGATAGTCCACTTTCCATAAAAGCCACTGCTGTTTACGAAAAATATCTTAAAATTCCATTTTTAAAATTTCCAAATGTTAATTTTTCATTGACCACTGAAGAATCCAAAAAAATAAACAATGTTTCTTCACCTAAAATAATTATCGCGGGTTCTGGAATGTCTACGGGCGGTAGGATTTTGCATCACGAGCGCAGATATTTGCCGGATAAAAATAACACACTTTTGCTTGTTAGTTATCAAGCCCCCAGCTCTTTGGGCAGAAGAATAGAAGATGGCGCAAAAAGTGTTACGCTTTTTGGTGAAGAAGTTCCGGTAAGGTGCCACATTGAAACAATTTCTGGGTACTCCGCCCACGCGGATAGAGAAACCATTTTTGAATTTGTCCGCGCGCACAGTGATACCCTCAAAAAAGTTTTTCTAGTTCACGGAGAACCAAAAGCATCTTTGGCGCTGGTTCAGTATATTAGAGATTATTTAGGAATAGACACAATTGCTCCAAAATATGGAGATGGTTTTATGTTATAATCACAAAATGGACGGCAAACACATACATCTCAAATATAAAATTTGCGTTTCGGGAGCGGCGGAGACTGGACATTGCGCGCCGGACGCTTTGGATAAAGCCAAAGAATTAGGAAAAGAAATTGCAAAACAAGGAGCCATATTGGTAAATGGCGCTACCACTGGTTTTCCGCTGTGGGCAGCAATGGGCGCCAAAGAAGAAGGAGGGTTCTGTATTGGCCTTTCACCTGCTGGTTCGGAAAAAGAGCATATAGAAAGCTATAATTTGCCTGTGGATTATATGGATGTGATAGTTTATACGGGTTTTGGTTATTCTGGAAGAAATCTTTTGTTAACTCGTTCGGCGGATGCTGTAATTATTGGTTGCGGAAGATGGGGAACAATCAACGAGTTTACAATTGCTCTTGAAGATAACAAGCCAATAGGTATTTTAGAAGGTTCCGGCGGTAGTACTGATGTTATTCCACAAATAATAGAAAAAGCAAAGAGAGGTGAAGGAAAAATTATTTACGAAAAAGATCCTAAAAAACTTATTGAAAAAGTTTTGGAGCTGATAAAAAAAGAAAAAATTATTAAAGTTTAAATTTTTATGTTGACACCGGAAATTTGGACAATGTTGTATAAAATTACTCTTTCAGCGGGTTTGGGAATGGTCATTGGCGCCGAAAGGGAAACACGAGACAAGCCGGCAGGGCTTCGCACGCACGCGTTGGTTGCGATAGGTTCTACGATTTTTACAATTCTTTCTTTTGTTAATTTTTTTGAAGGGGTTGGTTATTCTTTTGATCCATCTCGCATTGCGGCGCAAGTTGTTGTGGGTATTGGTTTTTTGGGTGGAGGCATTATTTTTATGCGCGGAGGGGAGGCGCAAGGAATTACCACCGCCGCGGGTATTTGGATTACCGCGGCAATCGGCATGGCTGTTGGTTTTGGGTTATACGTTGTGGCTATTTATTCCGCTCTTATTTCAGTTTTTATACTTTGGGCTTTTCGGAGAGTTGAAAGCAAACTCCATCAAAAATGATTTTTTTTAAATCTCCATTTTGGCGGTCTGTGGGCATAATTTCTGGTCTTGTTGGAGCCGGTCTTTTTGCTTTACCGTATTCCGTGAATGTGTCCGGAATTTTTTGGTCTTTAGTTAATGTTGCATTGGCTTTTTTTGCTGTTCTTTCTATTCATTTGGTTTATGGAGAAGTTGTTACAAATACAAAGTCTTTTCACCGAGTTCCAGGTTACATAAAAATTTATTTGGGAGAATTTTTTGGAAAATTGGCGAAGGTTACGTCTCTTTCTGGAATTAACGCCATAATTTTGGTTTATGCGATTTTGGCAGGAATTTTTCTTTCGCATATTTTTGGAGGTTCTCAATTTGTGTGGTCACTTGTGTTTCTTGTTTCAAATAGTATTGTACTTTTTTTGAGCCGCGCAAAAGATATTGGTTTTTTGAATATAATTTTGATGATTCCTTTGCTTTTGACAATTTTGTTTATATCTTTTTTGTCGGCAAAAAATGGAAGTTTAAGTAATATTTCTTTTTTTGGAAGCGATCCGTTTTTTTCATTTGGAGTTTTTGTATTTGCTCTTTCGGGAATGTCCTCAATTGCCGATTCAAGAGAAGTTTTTTTAAATCAAAGCAATCTGGATGCCGCCAAAGGATTAAGATCCTCCACAATTTTGGGTACCACCTTGCCCCTAATTTTATATATAGTTTTTATTCTGGGGGTTTTGATGGCTTCCGGCGCCACCACAACTGAAGACGCTCTTTCTGGACTTTCCGGAATTTTAGGTAACAAAATTTTGGTCTTAGGCGCAGTTATGGGTTTTTTGGCGATTTTTAGGGCGGCGCTTACATTATCATACGATCTTCAAGAGATATACGAACTTGATTTGGTTGAAGGAAAAAAATTTTCTTGGGTTCTTGCCGGAATTTTGCCGATTTTTTTGTTTTTAATTATTCCAAAAGATTTTGTAAAAATAATTTCAATAGTTGGAGGCGTGTTGATTGCGATTGACGGAATACTTGTTGTTTTTATTTTGCGCAAAATGCGGCGCGCGGGTCAATCGTTTATCCAATTTTTAAACTTTGGCAAAACACATCAAATTGCGCTTATCGCAATATTTGTTTTGAGCATCATCTACGAATTTGTGTATCAAATATTTTAAGGTATAAATAAAGAATGTTTGACCTTGTTGCTCTTATAAAAACAGCAGGTTACCTGGGGCTTTTTGGTATTGTGTTTGCGGAGTCCGGACTTTTGATAGGATTTTTCCTGCCGGGGGACAGCTTGCTTTTTACAGCCGGATTTTTGGCTTCGCAAGGCTATTTAAATATTTGGATTTTAGCGGTTTTGACTTTTTTGGGCGCGATTTTGGGAGATAACTTCGGATATATGATGGGCAAAAAGTTTGGTCCAAGAGTTTTCAGAAAAGAAGATTCGTTTTTGTTTAATCGCGATCACATGGAACGAGCGCGGATTTTTTATGAAAAATATGGAGGCAAAACCATTGTGCTTGCGCGTTTTTTACCGGTGATTCGCACTTTTGTGCCGATTTTGGCGGGGGTGGGGAATATGAAGTATAAAAATTTTGTTTTTTTCAATATTTTGGGTGGATTTTTGTGGGCGGTGGGGATGACCTGGTTAGGCTACTTTTTGGGGAACACAATACCAAACGTCGACCAATATATTGTGCCAATAGTTATCGCGATTATAATTTTATCTTCACTGCCGACAATTACACACTTTTTAGTCCATTTGATAAGAAATAAAAAAAATGGATAAAACAAAAGAATTGGAAAAGTTGAAAAGAGAAATTGAGGCGGATAAGGGTTTACCTCTTTTTGGGAAAGCTAATTTGGTTTTTGGAGAAGGTGATCCGGACGCGAAAATTGTGTTTATTGGCGAAGCGCCGGGGTTTCATGAAGACAAACATCAAAGGCCGTTTGTGGGCAGAGCGGGACAACTTTTAAATAAAATGCTTTTGGATTTGGGTTGGAAACGCGAAAGTGTTTATATAACCAATATTGTAAAACGCCGTCCACCGGAAAACAGAGATCCGTTTCCGGAGGAAATTGAAGCATATAAGCCATATCTCAAACAACAACTCGCAATTATACAACCAAAAATTATCGCAACACTCGGAAGGTTTTCAATGAACTATTTTTTGCCAAAGGCAAAAATTTCTTTGGACCACGGCAAGGTGGTGGATTTTAAAAAATGCGTTGTGTATCCGCTTTATCACCCTGCCGCCGCGCTCCGTTCCACAAATGTATTAAAAGAACTTGAGAAAGATTTTAAAAGGTTGCCAGTGTTATTAAAAAAGTACGGACATGATAATATAAAAGAATAATGAGAATTCGCATAAACGTAACTGTAAACAAAGCCATTCAAGTAATGTTGTTTTATCTTTTTTTTGTGGTGATTTCCACTGCTCTTTTTGGACCAATTTTTGCTGTGTTTATAACAGAATCAATTTCTGGAGCAACCCTTAGAACTGTTGGATTTGCTGTTGCTTTGTATGGGGTTGCGAAGTCTGTGCTACAAATTCCTATGGCAAGGTTTTTGGACAAACACAAAGGAGAAAAAGATGACTTTTATGCTCTAATGGTTGGGGCAACCGTGGCTGTAATTTATCCGCTTGGATTGATTTTTGTTTCCGAGATTTGGCATTTGTACGCTTTGGAAATTCTTGCTGGTTTGGGAGATGCTTCGCTTATGGCAGCTTATTACTCTTTGTTTGCAAGGCACGTGGATAAAGGTTCAGAGGGGTTTGAGTGGAGTTTGTTTAGTGTGGGTGGGCTTACAATTTCAAGTTCTATTGGTGTTGCTATTGGTGGAGTAATCGCGGAAATGTTTGGTTTTAGATTTCTTTTTGGGATAAGCACCATTATAAACTTTTTGGTTCTGTTTTCTCTTTTTTATCTTTATCCTCTTTTGGATGGTGCTCGTCCCATTGCTCTTCCACCGTTTTCTCCGCTTCCTAAAAATCCTACAACAAAAAATTAGTTCGCAAATAAATAAAGCCACCGGCGTGTTTGTCGGTGGCTCTGGAAAAAGTTCGTTCGCTTGCGCGAACAGTTTTTAAAAGATCAAATCTTAGCAGAAGCCGAAGTTGAAAACTCATGGTCATCATGACCGCGGGGAGAAATCCCCATTCTTGTTCAACTTTGGCCTCTACTAGCCCGGCAACACTTGGGCTCGATAATTTTTTCCTAACTTAATTATCCCAGAGAAAAATTTTCTGCGCAAAATCTAGGTGTGGATAACTATGTTAGTCCATAGTCAATAGTTTGTAGTCTATAGTTTTTAACTGATACACTAAAGACTAAGGACTATGGACCATAAACTAACCAACAACGAAATTGCAAAAATTCTCCGTGAGATGTCTGTACTTTT
>DATDXD010000004.1:0-3465 GCA_036517275.1 Minisyncoccota bacterium | reverse complement strand
GGATTTCATCCTGCACGCGGCGTCGCTCGATCAGGCTTTCGCCCATTGTCGAATATTCTCGGCTGCTGCCACCCGTAGGTGTATGGACCGTGTCGCAGTTCCATTGGTGGGGGTCAGGCTCTCACCTCCCCTAGCCGTCATAGCCTTGGTAAGCAGTTACCTTACCAACAAGCTGATAGCCCGCAGGCCTTTCCCAGAGCGTCTTGCGACTTTACCCGTGAGGGAACTATCGGGTATTATTCCATCTTTCAATGGATTATTCCCGTCTCTGGGGGAAGTACCTACGTATTACTACCCCGTTCGCCGTGGGTCTAAACCCACGCGACTTGCATGCCTTATCCACGCCGCCAGCGTTCATCCTGAGCCAGGATCAAACTCTCTTTAAAGATGAAATTTTAAAAAAACTTCATCATAATATTTGGGACAAAAGAAAAAATATTTGAACTTATTAATTATATAATAGTGGATATGTTTTTAAATTTTCAATGTGCTTCGGGTTAAATAAACCCGCGACTGCTCTCCAAAAGAACAATCGCGGATTTACCAATCTAAATTTCAACCTGAAATGTCGGAGATGTGAGTCAAAATGTCACATAGTGATTATTATACTCGTCATTAAAGTTGAGTCAAGCGCTATTTTTCCACAACATTGCCCCTCCAATTGCGCCAGCAAATTTGCCTAATTTTGATTTCTTGACCCTTGACCCTGTACTCTTGACCCTTAGTGCGTTTTCTATGGCTTCATAGTATCCTTTTTTCTTTACAACTCCACCACCCAAAACTATAATTTCCGGATTTAACGCGTCCGCAATCAAAAAAAGTTTTTCACCTAAAAATTCCGCGAGTTCTTTTTTATCTTTTATTTTTTGATAATCTTTTTCCCAGCTCTCAGATTTTTCAAACTGTTTTATTTTTAAAATTTTATTATTTTTTCCATACGCCCTGCCGATGCCTGTGCCAAGAGTAATAAATAAAACAGATTTCGCGCCTTTTCCGGCTCCAATAGTATATTCAGACCGAGCCAAACAACGAGCGTCGTTATCAACTCTCAATTTAGCCCCGCCATGGGCGGGGCTAAATTGGTGGAAATCAAAATTATCAAAATACGGAATATTGCGCGCGCGGATTACCTTAGTGCCTTCCACACTGCCCGCGGTACCAATTCCAATTTTTTTTATTAAACCGCGCGTGTTTAAATTTTTAAATATTTTTTTTATCGCGCTTTTAAATTTTTCTAAACTTTTAGGAGTTCTAACTTCAAAACTCCGAACAACTTTCTTGCCGTTCCAAAGTATTCCAATTATTTTTGACCCGCCAATGTCTATGCCAATTGTCATAGTTTATAGTTTATAGTCATTAGTCTATAGTTGCTATGGACTATCAACTAAGGACTCTGGACTAGCCTTCTAACTTCCTCCCACATCATGTTGTTGCCTTTTTCATTTTTGAGCCACCACCACCATTCCGCGCCCCACAAATAAGCTTTCGGAAAACCGCTTTTTTCCGCGTATTTTACAACCTCGCGAAGTTTTTCTGGACTCATTGTTTTATATTGATCTTCTATTGAAGTTTGCGATAAAGAAGTTGTCATCCATGGTTCAGCCTGCAATTCGTTAATTAAAATTTCCTTGTTCCAAACTGACTTCGCCCACCATGCTTTTATCCTAAAAAACGCCGATGGAACAAACCAGTAGTTTGTGTCACCCAAAACTCTATTGTGAACGTATCTATAAAGAGTGGTCCCAAAAATATCCCCCTTTATCGCTAAATACGGCCACGCGAATCCCAGTTCTCCAGCGTCAGTCAAAATTATCGGCCGGCTATCCAGCAATTTTACCAATTCAACTTCTTTTTTTAAAATTTTAATTCCAACCGTTTCGCAGTTTCCAAACGGAAAAAGAGGCTCATTTTCCACCTGCCACGCAGTTATAACCGCATTACTTTTGTAATGCTCTAATGTAATTTTTATATATTTTAAAAGTGAATCTTCGTAATTTTTATTTTTAATTTTTAATTTTTCGTCTCGAACCAAATTGTCCAAAACCCAATTTGGTTCGTGACATTCCGGCCATCTTGGCACTTTTTTCCCTAACGCTAAAATAACTTTTGCTCCTCTTTTTTCAGCTTCCTCAATTTGCCAATCCAAATCTACAAAATTAAATTTTCCTTCCTCACTCTCAATTTTATCCCAGTACGCCACCAAACGAAGCTCGCGAATTTTTAAATCATCCAAAATATCTTTATACATTCGGCGCCATCTATCACCGACCAATTCCTCCGCAAATTTTTGACTAAAAGTTACACCGTATTCTAATTTTTGTATTTTTGCAGATGGAATTGCCAAAATCGCAAGTCCAATTCCAATAATTATTATAGAAATTATTTTTTGAGCCAGCGCGGCTTTGTCCAAACTTTCTTTAAAAGTTTTTGGAAGTTTCATTGATAAGAAAGCCGCAAGCGCGAGTAAAAATAAATATTGCGTGGATTGCATCGCGTTTACCAGTACAACACTTCCCAAAAATATAGCGTAATTTTGAAGTATCACCGCCGCTGCTCCTAAAACTTTGCTGGAAAAAAACCACGCCGCCGTTTTTTCATTTGATATAAGAGTTGTTTCAAAAATATCTTCTCTCCATTTCTTCTTGAACAAGAGAATTAGAGCAAAAATAAATCCTCCCCAACGAGTCCAAATAAGGCCGGAAACAAAATTTGTATGTTCAAAGACTAATTTGGTTACAGCAAAAGAAAATCCAAACAAAAACGCGGCGCCAATAGCGTAAACAAGATTTTTTGTACTCCAAAAGTGATCATTTTTGTATCCAAAAACTATTAAAAATCCCCCTCCAACCAAAAATATGAAAGATAAAATATGCTGACCTGCTAGTTTTTCAAGACCCATAGGGAAACTAAAAATTAAAGTTGCTATTGGCACCAAAGCGCCCACAAACGGCACAGAACGCGAAGCTTCTGAAATCTGCAAAGTTCTATAAAACAAAACCAACGCCCATGAAAACGCGGCGCCAGCAATAAGAGAATAAAAAATATTGGCAAAATCCAAAACTCTAAACTCAAAAAACGGAATTATTATCGCAATAAACCCACCCGCGAAACTGGTATAAAAAGCATATGACAAAGAACTTTTTATTGGACGAGATAAAATATATTTATCAAATACAAAAACTAAAGCGTACAAAAAATGAGCTATAAGAGCTATGTAGAGCCAAGTAGACATGGTTTAGTTTATGGTTGGTAATTCATAGTTTATAGCTCGACGGAATTCTCTTCTATTATTTTTTTATAATTAAAAGATGAGGAGCGAATTATTCTTTTCATTGTTGTATAATCCATTTCCACAAGTCCAAATCTAGGATAAAAACCTTTATCCCATTCAAAATTATCCAACAGCGACCAATATAAATATCCTCTCACATCCGCTCCTTCTTTAATAGCTTGAGCTATCCACTT
>DATDXD010000003.1:0-34109 GCA_036517275.1 Minisyncoccota bacterium | reverse complement strand
TGAAAGATTTGATTACTCAAGAATCAGAAAAACTGCTTATTTCGTTTCGTTGATAATTTTCTACTTCAATTACACACAAAATGTCAAGTACGTATCATACAACCGAAGGGATTGTGCTCAAAAAAACGCCGTATGGAGAAGCGGATTTTTTGGCTCGAATTTTGACCAAAGATTTCGGTAAAATTGATTTTCGGGTGAGAGGGGCAAGAAAATACAATTCAAAACTAAATCCCCATTTGGACTTACTGGACTATGTAAACGTATCTTTTGTAAAAAACAACGAACGAATGCCAACAATTATTGATTCCCAAAAAATTTCAAATTTTGACAATTTGTCAGCAACAGAAAATGGTTTTACGGAAGTTGTTAAAACAATTTATGCGATTGATTTACTCATACCGCTTGAAGTGAAAGATTCTAATCTTTTTTGGGCTACACAAGATTTTTTAGAGAGTTTTCCTAAAACAGGCTCCGAACTTTTTTTAAAAAACGTTATTTTACACGAAGGTTATGGCAAAGTTTTGTCTTTGCCTGAAAGCGTTCAAAAATTTATAATAAATACATGGCCAGTCTTGAAGAGTTAAAAAAACGCCTTTACGCCAAAAAAGAAGATTTTTTGGAAAGGGTTTCGCCTCCAGACATTTCGCAAAAAGATTTTAAAAAAGAACAACCTGAAATTGAAGTTGCCGAATCAAATTTTAAAAAATTAAATTTAAGCAAACTTATGGGTTCAAAAATATTTTGGGTAGCAGCTGGGATTGTTGTTTTGCTTGTTATTTTTTTATTTTTTTCCAGTGTTTTTAATTTTCAAAACATTGATTTAAAAATAGACGGTGAAAAAGAAATAAAAAGCGGACAAAAAATTTCGTGGAAAGTTACTGCGATAAACCGCAACAAAAAAGATATTGAGGACGCATCGCTGGTGTTTAGTGTTTTGGACTCACTGAATCCAGGAGGCGTGAGTATTTTTAGGGACAGGGTAAATATTGGTAAAATAGAAAGTGGAGACAGTATTTTGCGTGAGTTTGAAACAATAGTATTTGGCGGAAGGGGGAGAAATTTGGAAGCCCGCGCCTTGCTTGAATATAAACCCAAAGGTTCTTCGTCTTTTTTTGTGGAAGAAGAGTTTTTTCCTTTCGTTATAGCGCAATCTCCCGTTACTGTTTCATTTTCAATGCCGAACGAAGCGAGGGTTGGAGACGAAGTTAAAATAGGCGTGAGATATTTTTCGCAATCCGAAGAAAAGTTGGAAAAGTTATTTTTAAAAATTGATTATCCAGCTGGATTTGAATATAAAACTTCCAGCAAAAAACCGGTAGAGAACAACAAACTCTGGGAAATTGGCGAATTAAAACCCGGAGAAGAAGGATTTTTTGAGGTTTTTGGTATTTTAAAGGAGTCTCCGTCCTCCGTGTTAAATTTTGGAGCTTCAATTGGAATGAAAAGCGGGGAAGATTTTTTGAGTTTTGATGAAACTTCCGGAGCCTTGGTTTTGAGATTATCATATTTTGGTGTGGATGTTTTGCCGAAAGGAGAAAGAGAAAAATATATTGCTTCTTTGGGTGAAGAAATCCCCTTTTTGGTAGAATGGAAAAACAATTTACCAGAAGCGGTTGAGGATGCTATTTTGGAATTGTATTTGGAGGGAGACACGGTAGATTTAAGCAGTGTTCGCGCGCGCGATGGATTGTTTATTTCAAAAGACAAAAAAATTATATGGAACCCTTCATTGTATAAAGATTTCGCGAATATTTCTCCGGGGGATTCTGGTTTTTTGAGTTTTTCATTTAAAATTAAAAAAGAAATTTCACTGCTTAATGTTGTCAAAAATCAGTCTGTGCGTTTAAAAGCGTTGTTTAAACCAGGTAAAAAAGTCCCCGGATTTGAAGATACAAATGTTTTTGGGGAAAGCGAAGAGCAAATTCCAATTTCTTCCACGATTCAGTTTTCACAAAAAGGATTTTATTTTGATTCAATTATTCCAAACACCGGATCACTTCCACCAAAATCTGGCGCGGAAACTACTTATACAATTGTGTGGTCTCTGGCAAATCCATTGAATGACGTAAAAAATTTAATTGTAAAAGCTACACTGCCTTCGTATGTAAATTTTAAAGAAATTTTTATTCCTTCTTCGGCGAATGTTGTGTTTGATAAAAACAGTGGAGTTTTGGAGTGGCAAGTTGGACTTTTGGAGGCGGGAACGGGTTTTATAAAACCGGCATTATCGCTTTCTTTTCAAATTGGAGTGGTGCCGTCTGTTACTCATGTTGGAGCTTCTCCCACGGTAATTTCACAAGCGGAAGTTTCAGGAATTGATTCGTTTACCGAAAAAATTATTATAGATTCTGAAAATGAAATTGCAACAGACATGAGAGACGATATAAAACTTGATTCTTCACAAAAAAGAGTGGTAAAGTAAAACTAGTCAAAAAAGACCCCGTTATTCGACAGGGCAAGAAGGAGGTGAAGTTTTTTGAAATTTACTGTTTTGTTTTTGATAATTGCTTGCGCTTTTTTGCATGCCCAAGACGGTTTTCCGGGAATGACTGGGAATACTAACGATATAAATTTTATTCCACCACAAACTAAACAAAATAACGATTTCACTTTTGCGCGGCTTATTTATAATGGAAGAATTGAGGGCTACAACAAAAATTGGTACACGGATTATCCAAGCGGAGACGTAACTGCGGTTGAAATAATCAAACAGCTTACCAACATTGACGTTGCAAAAGAGGGTCGGGCTATTCCAATTAATCACCCAGACCTGTTCAACTATCCGTTTGTTTTTTCTTTGGAGGGCGGACAGATGGTTTTGAGCGAAAGCGAAGCCAAGAAAATGCGAGAGTACATAGATCGCGGAGGTTTTTGGATGATTGACGACTTTTGGGGAACTTTTGAATGGGGTTGTTTTGAAAAAGAAATGGCGAAAGTTTTTCCTGAAAGAACAGTTTATGATATACCGGTAAATCACCCTATTTTTCACACAATTTTTGATATAAATAATTTAATGCAGGTTCCGAATATTGGCTACGCGTATTGCACTGAATGTCCAACGTGGGAATTGGATGGTTATGAACCGAAAGTTCGCGGAATTTTTGATGACGATGGAGATCTTGTTGTAGTAATGTTTTTTAATACGGATACAATGGACGCTCTTGAGTGGGCGAATGACCCAAAGTATCCGCATCATTTTTCCGCTTATGCTTACAAAATTTTTATAAATACCATTGTTTACGCAATGTCGCATTGATTTTTTTCTCCCCCTTCCGAGAGGGAGAATTTTTTATTTTTGTGCTACCATATTTAAATGGAAAATAAGCTGGAAAAAATAGTGTCTTTATGCAAACGCCGTGGGTTTGTTTTTCAGGGTTCTGAAATTTATGGCGGGCTTTCAGGTGTTTGGGATTACGGACCATTGGGTTCGGAACTCGTTCATAATATTAAGGAACTTTGGTGGAATCATTTTGTTCGTGGGAGGAAAGATATGTTTGGAATTTCTTCTGGAATTTTAATGCCGGAGGCGGTATGGAAGGCGTCTGGTCACATGGAAGATTTTGCGGATCCGCTTGTGGAATGCAAAAAGTGTAAAAAACGTTTCCGGGCCGATGAACTCGGAAAAAATCTTAAATGTTCTGAATGTGGTGGAGAGGTTTCTGAACCAAAGCAATTTAACATGATGTTTAAGACCGAAGGATTATATTTGCGTCCTGAAATCGCGCAGGGAATGTTTGTAAATTTTAAAAATGTTTTAGATACCATGCGACCCAAACTTCCTTTTGGAATCGCGCAGATTGGCAGGGCTTTTAGAAATGAAATTTCACCAAGAGACTTTCTTTTCCGTGTTCGCGAATTTGATTTGATGGAATTTGAATATTTTGTAAAAGAATCTGGGTGGGAAGAAAGTTTTGAAAACTGGAAAAAAGAAATGCAGATTTGGATAGATAAAGTTGGCATAGATAAAAATATGGTTAGTGAATTGGAGGTGGAAGAAAAAGACCGAGCGCACTATTCAAAACGCACTATGGATTTTGAATTTGACTTCCCGTTTGGTAAAAAAGAGCTTTACGGATTGGCCTATAGGGGAGATTACGATTTGTCTCGGCACATGGAACACTCTGGGGTTGATTTGAAATATACTGACCCTGTATCCGGAGAAAAATTTACTCCGCATGTTATAGAACCCACCTTTGGGTTGGGGAGAACAGTGCTTGCGGTTTTGCTTTCGGTATACACAGAAGATGAAATTGGGGGAGAAAAAAGAATTGTATTGCGGTTGAATCCCAAAATTGCTCCTATAAAAATCGCAGTGTTCCCGTTGGTAAAAAATAAGGAAAATATTGTAAGTAAAGCTGATGAAGTTTTTTCTATGTTAAAAAACAAATTTGGAAACGTGGATTTTGACGATAATGGAAATATCGGTAAACGCTACAGACGGCAAGACGAAATTGGCACCCCATGGTGCGTTACTGTGGACTACCAAACTTTGGAAGACAACACAGTCACAGTCCGCGATCGCGACACAGGCGAACAAACACGTCACAAAATTGATGAGCTTGAAAAATATTTTGCAGAGAGGCTAATTTGATGCTATAATTTTCTCAATGCACTACGAGAAAAAGATTTTTAAAAACGGACTACGGTGTATTGTGGCGCCAATGCCGGACACCGAGGCGGTAACGCTTTGGGTTCTTTTTGGCACCGGCTCAAAATACGAAAACAAAAGAGTAAACGGCATTTCTCATTTTTTGGAACACCTGTTCTTCAAAGGCACAAAAAAACGCCCAAAACCAGGGCAGATTTGGGAGGAGTTAGATAGGACTGGTTCCCAAAAAAACGCTTTTACATCAAAAGAATTTACAGGATACTATGTGAAATCAGCTTCAAAGTTTTTTGATATATCTCTGGATGTTGTTTCTGATATTTTATTGAATCCATTGTTTAAAAAACAGGAAATAGAAAAAGAACGCGGAGTAATTTTGCAGGAGATATCAATGTACGAGGATGATCCACGGAGGCAATCGTACGAAATTTTAGAAGAACTTTTGTATGGTGATTGTCCGGCTGGGTGGGACACCGCTGGATATCCAAATACGGTAAAAAATATCACAAGGGACGATATTTTGCGCTACCGCAACTCGCATTATTTTGCTTCAAATGCCGTTGTGGTGGTTGCTGGAAATATTTTAAAAGACAAAGTTTTTGCGCAAGTGGAAAAAGCTTTTGCGGGAATGAAAGATGGCAGAAAAGTTGAAAAATCAAAAGTTGTGGAAAAACAATCGCGTCCGCAAGTTTTGTTCAAAAAAAAGGACGCCGATCAAACACACGTAAGAATTGCCGTAAGAACCTTTCCAATGTATGACGAAAGAAGATTCGCGCTTATGATTTTACAAACTATTTTGGGTGGAAATTCTTCAAGTAGATTGTGGACAGAAATTCGCGAAAAAGCGGGACTTTCATATTATGTAAGCGCGAGCGCGGAGCATTATACGGATACGGGTTATGTTGTAACAAGCGCTGGGGTTCCGCACAGCACTTTGTCAAAAACTGTAAAAAGCATAATCAAAATTTTTAAGGATTTAAAAACCAAAGGCGTTTCAGAAAAAGAAGTAAAATTTGCCAAAGAATTTATACACGGCTCCATGCCACTTGCTTTTGAATCAACAGACGAGGTTGCCACCTACTTAGCTTCTCAAGAACTTTTTTATGGAAAAGTTATGTTGCCGGAGGAAATACTCGCAAAAATTGAAAAGGTCCGCCGAAGCGACATAAATAAGCTTGCTAAAGAAATTTTTGCTTCTGATAAAATAAATATGGCGGCAATTGGACCACATGACGATGGGAAAATGTACGAGAAAATTTTAGCAAATTTATAATTTATGGATAAAACACTAATCAGTATTTCCTTCGGAACAATGGCAAAAGCAGCTCTGTTGTCTGTTGTTCTTATTGGTGCTTGGTATTTGAGAGATGTTATTGTTATGGTTTTGCTGGCTATTGTTATTGCTTCCGCGATGGAGCCTGCCGCGCGATGGTTTACAAAATTTAAAATTCCTCGCGTTTTTGGGGTTATAATTGTTTATTTCGCGGCGTTTTTCGTTTTCTTCCTGACTTTTTATTTTGTAATTCCACCTCTTTTGGGGGAGGCTTTGGATTTTGTTTCGTTTCTTCCGCAGTTTATTGATAATATTTTGAGCCCAGAGAGCCCCATATTTTCAATTGTGCCTTCATTGCCCACTGTTTTGATTGATTCTTTAAAAAACTTTGCTTTGGAACTTGAAAAGTCTGTTCCCGAAATTTCTTTTGGTATTGCTTCGGCAACCTCCGCTATTTTTGGCGGAGTGCTTAACTTTGTTTTGATGATTGTAATTTCTTTTTACCTCTCTGTGCAGGAAAGCGGGATTGAAAATTTCTTGCGCGTAGTAACTCCAATCAAACACGAGGAATATATAATCGGACTTTGGAAAAGATCTCAAAAAAAGATTGGCAAATGGCTCCAAGGACAAATTTTGTTGGGTCTTTTGGTGGGCATTTTTGTGTTTTTGGGGCTTACGATTTTGGGCGTAAAATACGCGCTTCTTTTGGCAATACTTTCGGCTGTTTTTGAAATAATTCCCGTCTTTGGTCCGGTAATGGCGGCAATTCCGGCAGTCGCGGTATCCGCAATTCAATCTCCTGTTTTGGGTCTTTCTACCCTTGGACTTTATATAATAGTTCAACAGTTTGAAAATCATTTGATTTACCCGTTGGTGGTTAGAAAAACAATTGGTGTTCCACCTCTTTTGGTTATTATAGCTATAGTGGTTGGAGGAAAACTCGCCGGAATTTACGGTATAATTCTTTCTGTTCCTTTGGCTGCGGTTTTGATAGAATTTTTAAACGACCTTGCTGAACAAAAAAGAAAAGCAAGGGGTTAATATGAAAAAAAAGTTTTATATTACAACTTCAATACCGTATTTGAACGGAGATCCGCATTTGGGGTTTGCGTTGGAGGCAACACAAGCGGATTCTATTGCTAGATACCACCGTGTGTTGGAGGAGGATGTTTTTTTTCTTTCAGGCTCCGACGAGCACGGAGCAACCATAGTAAAAGCGGCTGAAAAATCCGGAAAAAATCCGAAAGATTTTGTGGACGGACAAGTTTTAAAATTTGTAAGTCTTCTTCAAAAACTTGGTATTTCAAATGACGATTTTATCCGCACTTCCGACCAAAAACGCCATTGGACGGGCGCGCAGGAGTTGTGGAAAAAAATGCAGGACGCTGGCGATATATACAAAGGTTTTTATAAAGGGCTATATTGTGTGGGGCATGAAGCGTTTATAACAGATAAAGATTTAGAGAACGGCAAGTGTAAATTACACAAAAATGAACCGGAAAAAATTGAGGAAGAAAATTATTTTTTCCGGCTTTCAAAACACACAAAAAAGGTAAAAGAGCTTATAGAAAAAGATGAAATAAAAATATTGCCGGAATTTCGCAAAAATGAAGTTTTAAATATGTTGGACAACGCCGAGGATATAAGTTTTTCGCGTCCGGCAAAAGATTTGTCGTGGGGCATTCCAGTGCCGGATGACGCCACACAGACAATGTATGTTTGGTGCGACGCGTTATCTAACTACTTAACCGCCGTAGGATACGGATCTAAGGAATTTGATTTTAATAATACCCCCCTCCTTACCAAGGAGGGGGCTAGGGGGAGGTATTGGCCCGCCGATGTTCATGTTGTTGGTAAAGACATTATTAAATTTCATGCGGTATTTTGGCCGGCAATGCTTCTTTCGGCTGGGCTTCCACTGCCCAAAACAATTTTTGTGCACGGGTTTATAAATTTAAAAGGCGAGAAAATGTCCAAGACAGTTGGAAATGTTGTTGACCCACTTCCACTTATTGAAAAATATGATAGAGACGCGGTTAGATTTTTTCTTTTGCACGAAGTTTCTACTTTTGGCGACAGTGATTATTCCGAAGAACATTTTCACGATGTTTACGAAGGCCTTTTGGTGAGCCGTTTGGGAAATTTGGTAAGTAGGGTAACAAAAATGATAGAAAATGTTAGTGGTGTTGAAAAAAGTGATGCTGGCGAATTGGGTGCTGAAAAAGTTCAAAATAAATATCACGAATTTATGAAAAAATATGAAATTGGGGAAGCAATAAAACTTGCTTGGAGTTTTATTCATCAGCTGGACGAATATATTGAGCAAAACAAAGTTTACAAATTGATAAAAGAAAATCCAGAAGATGCAAAGAGAAAACTCGGAAGTTTATCCGAATCTATAAAAATTATTTCCGAATTGATTCAACCTTTTTTACCAGAAACCGCGGAAAAAATAATCTTGGCGCTTAAAAATCCATCGGAACGAGTTCATCTTTTCCCGAGGATAGAAAAATAAAAAACATTTTATTATGTCAATTCCGAAACTTTTTGATGTTCATACGCATACTCAAGACGCGCAGTACGATAATGACCGCGAGGCGGTTATTTCACGTGCGCTTGATGCTGGGGTTGGGATGATTCAAGTGGGGACTGATTTTTTGATGTCCCAAAAAGCAATAGAACTTACGGAAAAATACGAAAATGTATATGCTACGGTTGGACTGCACCCAACAGACAACACTAAAGAAGCGTTTAACTATGATGCGTATAAAAAGTTGGCGTTATCATCAAAAAAAGTGGTGGCAATTGGGGAGTGTGGGCTGGATTACTATAGGGGCGAGGGGTTAGGGGCAAGGGACAAGGAAAGACAGAAAAAAATATTTATAGAACAAATCAAATTGGCGAGAGAATTAAACAAACCTCTAATGATTCATTGTCGTGAAGCGTTTGAGGATTTAATTGAAGTACTAAGGACTACGGACTATAAACTATCAACTCCAGGAATTGTCCACTTCTTCTCCGGTTCTATTGAAGACGCAAAAAATCTTATGGATCTCGGTTTTTATTTTTCTTTTGGCGGGGTTTTAACTTTTACTCATGATTATGACGAACAAATAAAATTTATTCCGTTGGACATGATTTTGTTGGAAACAGACGCGCCGTATGTCGCACCAGTTCCGTATAGAGGAAAACGCAACGAACCACTTTATGTAATAGAAGTTTCTAAAAAAATTGCGGAAATAAAAGGGGCGACTTTGGAGGAAGTCGCCCGTGTTACCACACGAAACGCAAATTCAGTTTTCAATATTTATTAAAATTCCTCAATTGAAATTTTCATTTCTTGCAAGATTTTCAAATCTCTCTGTGTTAACTGAACTTCAAATGGTGGATTTTCTATTGTTATTTGTATTGCTGCGGGATCAATGCTAATCACAACCATCAATCCATTTTTTTTGCAATAATCTCTTTTAGCCTTGTAATCAAAAAGTGCTTGTTTTATTTTTTCAAGAAGCGCGCGCTCTCTTTTTTCATCCTCATTATCTGCCATTTTTTGAAATGCGTTTATTAAATCATTTGCAGCTTCTCCAGTTTCTTTAAGAAGACGGCGCAGTTCATAAGCCTTCATAAAAGTTCTCCAAAAGGTTATTTCTACTTCCAGCTTGTGTTAAAAAAATAAAGTTGTCAATCTCCCAAAAAACTGCTAATTTTTAATAATAAATGGCAAGATACAATCACAAATCAACAGAAAAAAAATGGCAGAAATTTTGGGAGCAAAAAAACTTTTATCGCACCAAAGACAAATCAAAAAAACCCAAATTTTACCAGCTTGAAACCTTTCCGTATCCATCCGCGGCGGGTCTTCATATGGGTCACCCAAAAGGATACATAGCTGAAGATATTCATGCGCGGTTTTTGCGCATGAACGGAAAAGAAGTTTTGTATACAATGGGCTGGGATGCTTTCGGTTTGCCAACAGAAAATTACGCGATAAAAGTTGGAAAATCACCACAGGAAGTTGCAAAAGCAAATATAAAAAATTTTAAAAGGCAGATTAAAATGTTTGGTTTGTCGTACGATTGGAATAGAGAAATAAATACTTCATCCCCGGAATATTACAAATGGACTCAATGGATTTTTTTACAGCTTTTTAAATCTGGATTAGCTTACCAAAAATTAGCAAAAGTAAATTGGTGTCCCAAAGATCAGACCGTTTTGGCTAATGAACAGGTTGTGGATGGTTGTTGTGAGCGGTGTGGAGCGGAAATTATTCAAAAAGAAATGAAACAATGGTTTTTCAAGATTACGGATTACGCGGACAGATTACTCTCTGATTTAAATGGACTTGACTGGCCAGAAGAAACAAAAAAAAGACAGGAAGATTGGGTTGGGCGTAGCGAAGGCGCGGAAGTTGACTTTATGGTTAAAAATTATGAGTCCAGAATTAAAGTTTTTACCACTCGCCCAGACACAATTTTCAGTGCCACTTATTTGGTTTTGGCGCCAGAACATGAGTTGATAGAAAAATTAAAATCTCAAGTTAAAAATTGGAATGAAATAGAAAAATATATTAACGAAACCAAGAAAAAAACCGAACTTGAAAGAAAAAAAGAAGAAAAAGAAAAAACAGGAGTTGAGCTTAAAGGTGTTCATGCGATAAATCCCGCAAATAAAGAGGAAATTTCGGTTTGGATAGCAGATTACGTGTTGGAAAGTTATGGCACCGGTGCCATTATGGCGGTCCCCGCGCACGATCAACGAGATTTTGAATTCGCGGAAAAATTTAACTTACCAATTTCTAACGCCCCTCTTGTTTCAAAAGAAGAAGCGGTTAAATTAAGCGGGGGGATTAAAAAAATAAATTACAAGCTTCGCGATTGGTCGGTTTCTAGACAAAGATACTGGGGAGTTCCGATTCCAATAATTTATTGTGAAAAGTGCGGGGTAGTTCTTGTGTCAGAAAATGATCTGCCGGTTAAACTCCCATTGCTCAAAGATTACAGACCCAAAGGAAAACCTCCACTTGCGGGTTCAGAAAAATTTATGAAAGTTAAATGTCCAAAATGTGGTAAGGACGCAAAAAGAGATCCGGAAACCTTGGATACATTTGTTGACTCATCTTGGTACTATTTGCGATATACAGATCCCAAAAATAAAAAAGAATTTGCTTCAAAAGACAAATTAAAACATTGGTTGCCGATTGATCTTTACGTAATTGGCGCAGAACATACAACCGCGCATCTTTTGTATGCAAGATTTATAACAAAATTTTTGCATGATAAGGGTTATTTGAATTTCAAAGAACCATTTTTAAAATTGCGCCACCAAGGAATGATTTTGGGTCCCGATGGCAGAAGAATGAGCAAGAGATGGGGGAATGTTATAAATCCGGACGACGTAATTGCGGAATATGGAGCTGATACCGCGCGTTTGTATGAAATGTTTATGGGACCATTTGAACAGGGTGGACCGTGGGACAAAAAAAGTATAGTGGGTATCAAAAGATTTTTGGATCGTGTTGCAAAATTTGAGTTAAATAAAGTTGAAGACAAATCTGCAATCCATAAACTTATTAAGAAGATTGGGGAAGATATTAAGGTGTTCAAATTTAACACAGCAATAGCTGCTTTCATGGAATACTATCAGTATCACAATATGGATAAGCGTGATTTTGAAATTTTTCTGAAACTTTTGGCTCCATTTGCGCCACATTTAGCAGAGGAGAGATGGCAACAGCTTGGTCACAAAAAATCCATCCATTTAGAAAAGTGGCCTGAATATAACCCAAAACTGATTGAAGACGAGACCCTTGAATTTATTGTCCAAATTAACGGTAAAGTGCGGGACAAATTTGAGATTAATAAAAATGTTTCTCAAAAAGATGTGGAAACCCTAGTATTTTCCCGAGAAAAAATTAAAATAGCTCTTTCGGGAAAAGTGCCACAAAAAATCATATTTGTACCGAAACGACTCATAAATTTGGTTGTTTAATTCATATATGTGCGGAATCATGGGTTATATCGGGAAACGAAACGCTTTGCCTATTGTGATAGATGGGCTCAAAAAGCTTGAATATCGGGGTTACGATTCTGCTGGGGTAGCTTTATGGGATGGAAAGGATGTCTTTCTAAAAAAAACCGCTGGCCGCGTGTCCGCTTTAGAAAATTCTCTTTCTTCAAATTCTATTTTTGGTACCTTGGCAATTTCTCATACGCGCTGGGCTACTCACGGCAAACCAACAGACCAAAACGCTCATCCACACTCTGACTGTTCGGGATCGGTTTTTGCTGTTCACAATGGAATTTTGGAAAATTACAGAGAACTTAAAGAAGTTTTAATAAGAGAAGGACATAAATTTAGTTCAGAAACAGATACAGAAATTTTACCTCATCTTATTGAACGTTCTTTTTTGAATGAAAAAAATGTATCACTTGAAGACGCTTCTTTGGAGGCGTTGCGCCATATTGAAGGGACATTTGGAATTGCCGTAATTTCCAAACAAGATCCGAATAAAATATTTGTGGCGAGACGGGGTTCTCCGCTTATTTTGGGTATTGGCAATGAAGAATATGTTGTAGCTTCCGATGCTTCGGCTGTAATTGGAATAACAAAAAATGTGGTGTATTTACGTGATAATGAATGCGCTGTAATCACGCCCGATTCTTTTAAAGTATTTAATTTTTCAAGAAAAGCGGTTAAAAAACCGGTTGAAACTTTGGAATGGAACGTGGAAGACGCCCAAAAAGGTGGATTTCCTCATTTTATGAAAAAAGAAATTTTTGAAGAACCTGAAACTTTGCGCAATACTTTTCGCGGAAGACTTTTGGAGGAGGGATTTGCAAAACTCGGAGGACTTGAAGATATAAAAGAAAAATTTTTTTCTGCTAAGCGGATTTTAATAGTCGCGTGCGGCACATCTTATTTTTCAGGTCTTTTAGGAAAGTATTATTTTGAAGAGATTTGTGGGATACCCGCTTCTGTTGAACATGCTTCAGAATTTCGTTATAGGGATCCGGTAATTGACGATAATGTTGTGGTGATAGCGATTTCTCAATCTGGTGAGACGGCAGATACTCTGGAGGCGCTTCGTGAAGCAAAACGCAAGGGTGCGTTGACGCTTGGAATTGTAAATGTTGTAGGTTCCACAATCGCGAGAGAGTCAGACGCCGGAGTGTATAACCACGCTGGTCCTGAAATTGGGGTTGCTTCAACAAAAGCTTTTGTTTCGCAACTCGGAGTACTGCTTTTGATGGCGCTATTTTTGAGCCAAAGAAGCGTTAAAAACGGGTTATTTAACAAATCTGTTATTAATGAACTTAAAGCTATTCCAGCGAAAATGGAAAAAATTTTAAAGTTGGATAGTGAAATAAAAAACCTTGCCCAAAAATACATTTCGCACTCAAATTTTCTTTTTGTAGGTAGAAAATATCACTATCCAGTAGCTCTTGAAGGCGCGCTGAAACTCAAAGAAATTTCTTATCGCCACGCGGAAGGTTACGCAATGGGAGAAATGAAACATGGACCATTGGCGCTGATTGACGAACAATTTCCAACAGTTGTTCTTTCTTTAAAAGACAGTGTTTATGAAAAAGTAGTTTCCAATATTCAAGAAATAAGAGCAAGATGCGGAAAAGTGATTGTAGTTGCCACTGAAGGAGATACTCAAATTAAAAAAATTTCCGACGATGTGATATATATTCCTCAAACTCTTGAAATATTAAATCCACTTCTTTCTGTACTACCACTTCAGCTCTTCGCGTATCATACGGCTTCATTGCTGGGGTTGGATGTTGACAAGCCCCGCAATTTAGCAAAATCAGTAACAGTAGAATGAAAAATAAAAATATAGTTGTAATTGGCGGAGGAACAGGCACTTTTATGGTGCTTTCGGCTTTAAAAAATTATCCGGTAAATTTAACCGCGATTGTTTCTATGGCAGATGACGGTGGGTCTACAGGTATTTTGCGCGACCAATACGGAGTACTTCCCCCAGGGGATGTACGCCGAGCTCTTGTTGCCCTTTCGGAGGATAACGGTAAACTTCGGGAATTATTTAATTTTAGATTTCAAAATGGTGATTTTAATGGGCATAATTTTGGAAATATTTTTTTAAGTTCGCTTGAAAAAATAACTGGAAATTTTGCTGGGGCTGTGGAAGAGGCATCCAAAATTTTAAATGTAAAAGGAAATGTTATTCCGGTGACGTTGAATAATGTGAGATTGCACGCAAAACTTCGCGACGGGACGGTTATAAAGGGAGAAACAAATATTGATATTCCAAGTGGGCGTTCTGTGTCTCCCATTGAAAAGGTGTGGCTGGAGCCGAAAGCCAAAATAAGTTTAAAAGCCAAAAAAGCAATAGCTACCGCGGACGCGATTGTGATAGGTCCCGGTGATTTGTTTACAAGTCTTATTCCAAATTTACTTGTTTCTGGGGTTTCGGAAGCTATTAGAAAATCTAAAGCTCGTAAAATTTTTGTTTGTAATTTGATGACAAAATTTGGAGAAACGCACAATTTTTCGGCGCAGGATTTTGTTGATTCTCTGGAGGCTTATCTTGGAAAAAATGTGCTGGATTTTGTTGTTTTTAACAAAATAAAACCAAATCCATCAGTGCTTAAAAAGTACAAAAAAGAAAATTCTGAATTTGTGGACCCAAAAAATTTAAATTTAAGGAATAAAAAACCCAAATACATTACCGCGGACTTAATTGACGGCGGACCATTTATTCGCCATAACCTCAGGCAAAAACTTGCCAAAATACTACTTTCTTTGTTATGATGGCGCAAGATTGAGGAGTGTTGAAAATGCTAAGAAGGGAATTTGCTGTGATAGGCGGGAAAAGAAGGAATGAAATTGAGCTTTCTGGAGGAGACTTGGTTTGGGTGGTATTTCCAGAAAGTCCTGAAATTAATCAAAGTTTTTGTTTTTTAAAAAATATAATTTTTGAAGAAAATACTGATTTTATTGAGCTTGAACTTGTTGATGGTACGGATGTAAAAATACCATTAAAAAGACTTGCAGGTTTGGAAGTTGTTGCGCGCAAAGATACTCGACAATATGATCTTTTGGCTGAAACACTTTTCGAAAATCATAGTTTAAAAACAAGATTAAAAAAAATTGAAAAAAATTTCTCCACTCTCTTAGAGATAAAATAATAAAAAACGGCGGTTGAAAAACCGCTGTTTTTGTTTTATTTTTAAAGTATGAACTCCTTCGATTTAACTATTTTTCACTGGCTCAATTCTTTGGTTTTTTGGAATCCGCCATCCGCCCAAGTTGGCGGAGGCGGATGGATAGATACTTGGATAATTTTTGAGGCAGAATTTTTAGGCTGGTGGATTTTGGTTGGTGCTAGTCTCATTTTTATTTTTCAACGAAAAAATATAACTCGTTGGCGAATGGTTGCAGAAGTGTTTTTTGCCGGGTTTTTAACCAGATTTGTTTTTACGGAAGTTATTAGATTTTTTTACAACCGCCCAAGACCTTTTGAGGTATTGGAAAATATAAATCAGCTTGTTACGCATTCTTCGGGTGGTTCGTTTCCTTCTGGACATGTCGCATTTTTTTCGGCAATTTCAGCAATGATATTTTTTTATCATCGTATTTGGGGATTAGTTTTTTTAGGCATAACTTTGTTTATGGGTATGGGTAGAATTGGAGCAGGCATTCATTGGCCGACAGATATTTTGGGTGGTTTTGCCGTGGGAATTTTTTCAGCTTGGCTGATAAAAAAAATTTCGTCCCGATGATTATCGGAACGAAAGTTCGCTTAATCTTGTTTTTTTGCGCATTCATTGCAGAGCTGTCCACAACCTTCCACGTAATTTAATCTCGCGTCAATATGAGTATACTGTGTGTATGGAGTTTCCGCTCCACAAATCACACACTTGTCATATTTGGGTTCTTCCATTTTTTCTCTCCCTTCTTCAAATTCATCCGAGGTTATGATAGCACGAGTATATTTTTTGTCAAATGTTTATGTGCCGCGGGTGGGAGTTGAACCCACACATCTTTCGATACACGATTTTGAGTCGTGCGCGTCTGCCAGTTCCGCCACCGCGGCTAATTCTATCTATAATATATACAACATTTTACAAATTTTTCCAATCTGCTATTTTATATAACATGGACGAAACGCAAAATATAGCGAAAGATATAAATAGTCTTTCGGAGACCGAAAAAAATTATTTTGAACAACCCAAAGCTAAAGAAAGCGTTTTTTGGCTTGAGTTGGATCGCATTAAACCAAACCCGTTTCAGCCGAGGCGGGAATTTGACGAAACAGCGCTAAAAGAACTCGCAGATTCAATAAAAGAATACGGAGTTCTTCAACCGATTGTGGTAATGAGAACCCAGAATGATTTTACGCAGGGTCCGGTAATATATGAACTTTTGGCGGGAGAGCGCAGGCTTCGCGCCGCGAAAATAGCGGGTATTTCGCAAATCCCAGTTGTTATTCGACAGGAACCATCAAGTAAGATAAAACTTGAAATTGCTCTTGTTGAAAATCTTCAACGGGAAGATTTAAATCCAATTGAAAAAGCTATCGCGTTTAAAAGACTGATGGACGAGTTTGGTCTTTTACAGCGTGAAGTTGGAATAAAAGTTGGGAAAAGTAGGGAGTCGGTGGCAAACACAATGCGTCTTCTTACACTTCCGGAAGAAATGCAAAACGCCGTGGCATCCGGCACCATTAGTGAAGGGCATACCCGTCCGCTTTTGATGCTTATGGAGCATAAAGACGAGCAAAAAGCGCTTTACGAAGATATAATAGTTAAAAAAATCTCTGTACGCGAAGCGGAAATTGTTTCGCGAAATATCGCAACCGAGCGCGCTCGCGCATTTTTGGATCCGGTAATGAAAAATCTTCAGCAAAAAGCGGAAAACGTTTTGGGTACTCGCGTTCGGATAGAAAAAAAGGGAGTGAAAGGAAAAATTTCCATAGACTTTTTTTCGGAGGAAGAGTTGCATTCAATTTTAAATAAAATTGTTCCAATAAAACAAGATTCAGATTTCACCTCTCTTTCTTAAGTTTGATCTTATTCTATTTTTAGCCAAAGATGTTTTGGTAAAGCTCAACCATTCCTTTGTGGGATTTTTATTTTTTTGAGTAAGTATTTCCACTATTTCTCCAGAGTGTATTTTGTAGTCAAAAGAAACCATTTTTCCGTTTGCTTTGGCTCCAAACATTTTGTCCCCAATTTCGGAGTGAATATGATACGCAAAATCAATCGGAGTTGCGCCGTCCGGCAAGTCTATTACGTCGCCTTTTGGGGTGAGAGCGAATATCCTGTCTTTAAAAAAATCAATTTTTAGCGCGCTTAATAAATCTTTTTTGGGGGAGTTTTCATGATCTTTGTACCAACTTTGTAGTTGTTTTATCCATTCAAATTTTTTTGTGTTTAAATTTTTTCCTGTTTCTTTATATGCCCAGTGCGCTGCCACCCCGAATTCAGCTTCGCGGTCCATTTGGTCTGTTCGTATTTGAAAATCAATAATATTTTTTTCCGGACCAAACACCGTTGTATGCAGGCTTTGGTATCCATTGGGTTTTGGGAGCGCTATAAAATCTTTAATCCGTCCGGGCATTGGACGCCATAGTTTGTGTATTACCCCAAGACTTTTATAGCAGTCGGAAATATCTCGTACTATTATTCTCATTGCCACAATATCTAAAATTCTGTCAAAATCCATGTCGTATTTCAAAAGTTTTTTCCATATACTGTAGAGATGTTTGGTGCGGTAGGTTATTTTTTCCGGAGCAACCCCATCGTTTTTCAACTCGTATTCCAATTTGGGTTTTAGTTTTTCTAAAAATTCTTTTCCTTGCTGTCTTTTGTTTTCCACCTGCAATTTGAGCCATGAAAATTTTTCCAGATTTATATACGGAAACGCCAAGTCTTCCAACTTTGCTTTTGTTTCCCACATTCCTAGCCTGTCTGCCAGTGGAGCGTAAAGTTCCAGTGTTTCGTTGGCAATCCGTTTTTGTTTTTCTTCAGTTTGAAATTGGAGCGTTTCCATGTTGTGTAATCTGTCCATCAGTTTTATTATGACCACTCTTATGTCTTTCGCCAAAGACAAAAACATTTTTCTTGTGGATTCTACTTCACGCTCTATGCCTTTGTATTTTACCGAGTCCACCTTTGTGACGGCTTCCACTAAAAATGCCACTTCTTCTCCAAATTTTTTTTTCACTGTTTCAATTTTTATGTCCTGATTTTCTATTACATCGTGTAAAAGCGCCGCTGAAACAGCCGAAGCGTCCAGTTTTAAACTTGCCACATACAATGATACAGCAAGTGGATGCGTAAAATACGGTTCTCCGGACATTCTTTTTTCATCTTTATGTGCGTTTTCCGCAAATTCAAACGCGGGTTTTGTGGATAAAATATCTTCGGGTGTATAGCCGAGTTCAGAGAGTCTTTTTTTGTATTCAATCCAGCTCATTTTTCCACGGTAGCATTTTTTTGAGTTTCTGGGAGTGTCCAGGAAATAAAATCACAATTTGGGTATCTAGAACAACCAAAGAACCAACGGCCCTTTTTGCTTCTTCTACGAATCACATCGCCCTCTACGCATTTGGGACATTTTATGTTGAGAGGTGTTTCCGGGATTTTTTTTGTAAACTTGCAATCGGGGAATCCGGAACAGGCAATAAATTTGCCGAACCGTCCACGTTTTATCAGTAAATCTTTTCCGCATTCTGGGCATTGTTCTCCGGTTTTTTCTTCTGTTTTCTGGGATTTTACTGTTTCATATTTTTCTTCAAGGTGTTTTGCAAACGGCTCATAAAAGTTTTTTATTGTAGGAACCCATTCTTTTTTGCCTTCCGCGATTTCATCAAATTCTTCTTCAATTTTGGCGGTAAATTCTATATCCACTATTTCTGGAAAATTTTCCACCAAAATTTTATTTACTATTTTTCCTGTTTCCGTGGGATGTAATTTTTTGTCTTCAAGTTTTTCCACGTAACCGCGTTCTTGAATTGTGGAAATTGTGGGCGCGTATGTTGAGGGTCTGCCTATGCCATGTTTTTCCAATATTTTAATAAGTGTGGCTTCGGAATATCTTGCCGGAGGTTCGGTAAAATGCTGTTCGGGTAATACTTTTTCTGTTTTAAGTTCTTCGTTTTCACGGAGTTCCGGCAGTATGTTTTCGGAAATTTGCAGTGGATAAACTTTTAAAAATCCATCAAAAGCCAAACGCGCTCCGTTCGCGCGAAGTAAATAATTTCCCGAAGCAATGTCCGCCTTTGTCGCTTCAACCTCTGCTTCCGGAAGTTGAGAAGCCAAAAATCTTCGCCAAACAAGGTTGTAAAGCCTCCATTCTTTTTCTTCCAGTTTATTTTTTAAAGATTCCGGCGTTTGCGAAGTGTCTGTGGGACGTATTGCTTCATGCGCTTCTTGGGCGCCTTTGGATTTTGTTTTAAATTTGCGTGGTTCGGGAATGGAATATTTTTCTCCAAAATTTTCTTTGATAAAATTTTTGGCTTGCGCCAAAGCGTCTTCAGATAAATTCAAAGAATCTGTTCGCATGTATGTTATTAAACCTTCTTCGTACAATCGTTGCGCGAACATCATTGTTTGTTTGGCGGAAAATCCAATCCGTTGACTTGCGGTTTGCTGGAGGGTAGAAGTTATAAACGGCGGAGGCGGATTTTTTTTCTCTTTTTTTGTTTCAACAGATTTTACAACGCACTGATTTTTAGAAATTTCCTCGGCAATTTTTTGGGCATCTTCTTCGTTCTTAATATCAAATTTTTCTAGAGTTTTTTCCCCGATTTTTATTAGTTTTGCGTCAAATCCGCCACCAAGAGAAGCGGTTATACTCCAATATTCTTGTTTTACAAATTTTTCAATTTCTTCTTCGCGATCAGCTATTAAACGCACAGCAACTGATTGCACGCGACCAGCAGAAAGTCCTCGGGCAACCTTTTGCCATAAAAACGGGGAGAGCTTGTATCCAACCAGTCGATCCAAAATTCTTCGCGCTTGCTGGGCGTTGACCAAATCAATATCTATCTCTCGCGGATGCGCCAATGCATCTTTAATGGCTTTTTCAGTAATTTCGTGAAAAACAATTCTTTCAACATTTGCCCCTTGTTCCTTGTCCCTTGCCCCCAAATCTAAGGCTTGCGCCAAGTGCCACGCGATTGCTTCTCCTTCTCTGTCTTCATCTGTCGCTAAAATTATTTGTTCCGCTTTCTTTGCCTCTTTTTTCAGTAAATTTAAATTTTTCCGGGCTTTTACCGGAATTATATATTGGGGTTCAAAATTGTTTTCCACATCAACTCCGAGTTTGGATTTGGGCAAATCTCTCACATGCCCGAAACTGGATTCAACATGAAAATTTTTCCCGAGGAATTTCGAGATTGTACGCGCTTTAGTGGGCGATTCGACGATAACTAATTTCATAAAAACTCTAAATTCTAATTTCTAAATCTTAAATAAATCCCAAATATCAAATCCAAAACGTTTAGAATTCTAAATTTTGGATTTTGATATTGTTTAGGATTTAGGGTTTGTGATTTAGGATTTTTAACTTTTAATATATTCATTTCCTACTTTTTTTATGATACCACGGAGTTCCATAAGGCCAATGACGGCTTGAACTTCATAAGAAGGCATTTTACACGCGCGTATAATTGTGTCAATGTCTGCGGGTTCGTTAATGGTATCAAAAATTATTTTTTCTTGTGGCGTTAAGCAACCGAGTTGCTCAGTTACTAAGCAACTCGGTTGCTTAGTAAAATTAATGCCATAAATTTCCAAAACATCTTCCGCGGATTCAATAAGATGCGCGCCTTGTTTTATAAGCCTGTTTGTTCCTTTTGAGTTTGCTGAATATACCATACCCGGAACTGCCATTACTTCTCTGTTTTGATCTAACGCGAATCGCGCGGTAATTAGCGATCCGCTTTTTTCTCCAGCTTCTACTATAAGAGTTGCTTTGGATAGTCCGGAAATTATTCTGTTGCGCTGGGGAAAACTCCAATATGCGGCTTTCATATCGTTTTCATATTCGGAAATTACAGCTCCACCTGCGGAAACTATATTTTCGGCAAGTTTCCAGTTTTGAAACGGAAAAAATACGTTTTTTTGAAGTCCAGAACCCAATATGCCAATGGTCGGCATGTTGTTTTCCAAAGCCGCTTTGTGCGCCACGGAATCTATTCCAACGGCAAGCCCGCTTATTATAGTAAAACCGTGCGGGGCGAGTCCGGATATAATTTTTCGTAAAATTTCTTCGCCGTAGGCGGAATTTTTGCGCGCGCCTACTATTGATATGTAATGTTCTGTTTTTGGGACTTTCCCCCAAACATTGAGAGTTTTGGGCGGGTGGGGGATTTCAAGCAGGATTTTTGGAAAATCTGGAGATTTTTGGGTAATTTGGCGGATTTGCTGAGACATAAATATAAGGGTATAGGGTCAAGGGGCTAGGGGCAAGGGATTGTCACTACCACTTGACAAATCCTAAAATACGAGTATAATGTAGGGTAGGATTGTAAATTAAATCCGACCCTTGATTAATTGTGATTGGGGGTGTGTGTTTTCTCCGACGCCTTTATGGATCGGAGACCCGACTGAAACGTCGGGTTTGAAAATTGAACAATTCAGTCCCGCATGGCGGGACATTTCGGAGGTATTTTGTATGAAAGGAAAAAGGACCACAAGCCGGGTGACGAAAAAGGATGCCGTGACCAACGGCGTTTCCATGATCGATCTGGCAAACGAAATTGACCGAGCAACGGAAAAGCACCAGGTTGCCGAGCAGGAAACCGCCGAGGCGCTTGCGAAGGCTGACAAAGCCAAGGATGCCAGCAATGGCACCGAAGGTCTGACCGATGCGAAGCCGGCGGAACGTCCGCAGTATCTGACAGCGGATGCCCACAGACAGCGAAAGCTGGATGTTTTGAATTCCGGTCTTCGGCGGTTCGCCGCGGAACCAACGGTACGAGCGCATTTCGACAAGCTCGTTGTTGCGGGTCGTCCCGCAGATCAACCGTTGACCTTAGGCGAGTACAGAGCGTACTTGCTTGAGGCGCAACAGAGCGGTACGTCGACTTCAGACAAACCGCGGATGTTCACGAACGAAGCTTTCCAGATCATCAAACATCTTTACAGAGAGGTGAAAGAAGCTCTCTTTAAGAAGTTTGACGGTCAGGTGGGCGTTGGTGTGACGGACGAGTTTTTGATCGCCGTCGCCGAAGCGAGCGTCGAGAACGACACGAAGTTCTCGCTTACCATTGATGGCGAGCCGAGGACTTGTGGAAACCCCGAATGCAATCGGCGCTTTGTGCCGATTCGCGGAATCACATCCAACGCAAAGGGTGTTCGGGAGTTTGGAAACTTCCGCCGGGTCGGAACGCAGATTGTGGCTTTTTGTTCCGTGTGCAAGGATATGGCGATATCCGAAGCGCGCGAAAACAACCAGCCATCACCATGGTTTTCTCCAAAATCCTACGCCGAGAAATCGGCGCAGTATCAGGAAGAAAAACGCAATACCAATGAAGGGTTGCGTTCCGCCATGGGCGCGTCGGATAATTTCCGGCGCGAGCGTGACCAGAAGCGTGACAATCGCAAGCAGGCCGGGAAATTCAATCCCGAACTGGCGGCAAAGTCCCACAATCCGTTCGCGGCGTTGTTGAACAACCGCGAAAAGGATTTTCCGACCGGGCGGTACTACTCGCCCGAGTTTGAGATGCAGGATAAGAGGACTGGAAAGTCTGTTCGGACTTTCTTGGACCTCGCTGTGTCCAAACACTCGTTGATCGTGTCGGACGCAGGTCCGGTTCTCGCCGACTTGATCGGCAGTACCCACAACACCGGGTACTTCGAGAACAAGTTGTTGTTCGTCGGCCTCAACAAGGCCGCCGAGGCACAGCAGGCGTAAAAATTAGCGGCGCACAGGATGTGAGCCGCTTTTTCTTTTTCAAATATTATGTTATAGTGAATTTAATGAAACTAATCTCCAACAATCTAATCAAAGCGCTCTTTATTTTTTTTATACTTGCGTTTTTGTATACGAGTTTCGCGGATACTTTCAAAAAAGTTGATGAAATCTCTCTTTCTGATTTGGTTTTGAAAATAAATTCAGGCGAAGTTAAAAGTATTGTGGTTGAGGATTCAGAGTTGGCAATAATATTAAAAGACAATAAAGAATTAAAATCCAAAAAAGAATCCGAAGCGGCGCTTTCCGAAACTTTAAAAAATTATGGAGTTTCCACCGAAGCTTTAAAAGCGGTTTCAATTGAGGTTAAACATCCTTCAGGAATTTTATACTGGTTCGGGGCTTTGTTGCCGTTTTTATTGCCATTTCTTTTGATAGTGGCGTTTTTTTGGATGACAGCTCGGCAAGTTCAGCGTTCAAACGTGCAGGCATTTACTTTTGGCCAGTCAAGAGCGCGGATAATTGATCCAAACGATAAAAAAGAAAGAATAACTTTCAAAGATGTTGCTGGAGTAAGAGAAGCCAAAGAAGAACTTTTGGAAATTGTAGATTTTTTGAAAAATCCCAAGAAATTTTTGGATATAGGCGCTCGAATTCCAAAAGGAGTTTTACTAATGGGTTCTCCGGGCACCGGAAAAACTTTGCTCGCGAAAGCCGTGGCTGGCGAGGCCGGAGTTCCGTTTTTTCACATGTCGGCATCCGAATTTGTAGAAATGTTTGTGGGAGTTGGTGCGTCCCGCGTGAGAGATTTATTTAAAATGGCAAAAAAAGCTGCGCCTGCGATAATTTTTATTGATGAAATTGACGCTATAGGCAGGCATCGTGGAGCGGGCTTGGGCGGAGGGCATGACGAGCGCGAACAAACCCTAAACCAAATTTTGGTGGAGCTTGATGGTTTTGAAACAAATGAATCAGTAATTGTAATGGCGGCTACCAACAGACCGGATGTTTTGGATCCGGCGCTTTTGCGCCCCGGAAGATTTGACCGAAGAGTGGTTTTAGATTTACCGGATATCAACGACAGAGAACAAATTCTAAAAATTCATTCAAGAAAAAAACAAATGGAAAAAGACGTTGACTTTCGCAGAGTTGCCGAGCGTACTCCGGGTTTTGCCGGAGCCGACCTTGCCAACTTGGTAAATGAAGCCGCTATTTTGGCGGCGCGCCAAAATAGAAAAGAGTTAAATCAAAATGATTTACTGCAATCGATTGAAAAAGTTTTGCTGGGGCCCGAACGCAAAAGCCACATTCTTTCTGAAAAAGAAAAGAAAATTTCCGCGTTCCACGAAGCCGGGCACGCTTTGGTGGCGGCGGCTTTGCCCGAGACCGATCCGGTGCACAAAATTTCAATAGTTTCGCGCGGACGGGCGGCGGGCTTTACTTTAAAATTGCCGACCGAGGACAAACATTTGTACAGCAAAACACATTTTATTTCCGATCTTGCCGTTTCTTTGGGTGGGTATGCCGCGGAACAAATAGCGTTCAAGGAACTTACAACAGGAGCGTCGGACGATCTTAAAAAAGCCACGGAACTGGCGCGCGCGCTTGTTACCAAATACGGGATGTCCGAAAAAGTCGGACCGATGGCTTTTGGTGGGGGCGAGCAGATATTTTTGGGCAGAGAATTTACGGCCCACAAAGATTATTCCGAAAGCTTGGCCACTTTGATAGACAGCGAGGTTTCTCGATTTATGAAAAACGCTCTTAAAAAAGCGAAGGAAGTTTTGACAAAGCACCGCAGCGCGCTTGACGCTTTGGCTCAAAAGTTGATAACCGACGAAAAAATCGAGCGCGATGAATTCGCGGAGTTTGTAAAAACTTACGGAGTTCAGCCGATTACGGCATAGCCCTCTTTTTACTCCATCCACCCGTTAACTTTATATGAAATTTAAGTTAAATGAGTTTTTAAAATTTGCCATTGTTCCTATTATATTTCTTGTTGCTATTGTACTAGGTTGGCTCTTGCGACAAATTTTTAATTTACCTGATAACGAATATTTTATTAACGTTGCGAGCGATTATTACGCAATTTATGGTTATTGGGTAGTTTTATTTGGAGCACTGGCTGAAGGGTTGTTGTTTTTAAATTGGTATGTACCCGGTTCTATAGTGGTAGTGATGGGAGTTGTTTTTGCAAGCCAAAACAATCAAAGTATTTTTTTAGTAGTGTTTCTCATAATTTTAGGTTTTTTCGTTACCAGTATAATCAACTATATTTTGGGGAAATATGGCTGGTATCACATTTTTATGAAATTAGGACTAAAGAAACCTTTAGAAAGAGTCAGAACTAAAGTGGAGAATAAGGGTTTGCCTATTATTTTTAGTACTTATTTTCATCCAAATATTGGCGCGCTTACCGCAACAAGCGCCGGGATATTGCGGCTTAACTTTGCGAAGTTTGTTTTTTATTCTTTTTTAGCTCTTGTTGTATGGAACTCTATTTGGGGGCTGGTTGTTTATTTTATTGGTCCTATTGTTTTAGAATACATGGGATTTTTGCTTATGCCGTTATTTGCTGTAGGGTGGCTAATTTTTTCTGGTATAAGGTTTTCTCGAAAAACAATTATTTCCAATTCCACTATTCCATAGTGCGCCTGCTTGGATTTTCACCCCGCACAAAATTTTGCTTGTCGGCCCAGTAGGATTCGAACCTACAACCCTCGAGGTATAAGCTCGATGCTCTGCCGTTGAGCTATGGGCCGTTGAATTTTGGTGCGGGGCGGGCCAAGAACCCGTAAGGTTACAGCTCGATGCTCTGCCGTTGAGCTACAGGCGCGTCTTTACAATATTAAAATATTACTATACGATAATCAAGGATTAATTCGTTGAAATAGGAGGTGTTTTGTGCGAGATTTTATAAGTTCTGTTTCAAATCATTGCAAAGAAACGCATCAAAAAGTAAATTGGAGCGGTTCTTTTGAAGACTATCTAAAAATTGTTCAAAAAAGTCCGCGTGTCGCGCGAAATGCGTTTCAGCGCGTGTATGACATGATTTTGTCACAGGGCGTAGTAGAAGATACAAATCGCAAGAAAAAAGTTACACGATTCAAATTTTTTCAAGACGAAAAACACGGGGGAAAAGACGCGGTTTTCGGCATTGACATTAGTCTTATGCATTTGGTGGATATTTTTAAATCCGCCGCCAAAAGTTACGGTACCGAGCATCGAGTGATTTTATTGCATGGTCCGGTGGGTTCCGCCAAAAGCACAATTGTCCGTTTGTTAAAAAAAGGATTGGAAGATTATTCTTTAACAGAAGACGGCAAGATATATACATTTGTGTGGCAGAATATTGGAGAGATTTTAGGAAATGATATCAAAGAAATGATGTGTCCAATGAGGGAAGATCCACTATTGCTTATTCCTTCAGAAAAACGCGAAGAGTTTTTAAAAAATATTTCCACAGACTATTCGCTTCGTGTTGATGGGGATCTGTGCCCCGCCTGTAGGCAGATGTATCGCGACCTTAATACAAAATATGACGGCGATTGGGAAAAAGTTATTAAACATATAAAAGTTGTTCAATTTGCTTTTTCTGAACGCGACCGTGTTGGTATAGGAACGTTTCAGCCGAAAGACGAAAAAAATCAGGATTCAACTGAACTTACAGGCGATATTAATTATCGCAAGATTGCGATTTATGGTTCGGATTCGGACCCGAGAGCTTTCAATTTTGATGGAGAGTTCAATGTTGCCAACCGAGGCATCATTGAATTTGTTGAAGTTTTAAAACTGGAAGTCGCTTTTTTGTATGATTTACTGGGGGCTTCTCAGGAACACAAAATCAAACCGAAGAAATTTCCACAAACCGATATTGACGAAGTTATCATTGGGCATACAAATGAACCGGAATATAAAAAACTCCAAAGTAATGAATTTATGGAAGCTTTGCGCGATAGAACGGTTAAGGTGGATGTGCCTTATATCACAATACTTTCTGACGAAATAAAAGTTTACGAAAAAGATTATAATCTTGAAAAAATTCGCGGGAAACATATAGCTCCGCATACCATTGCGATGGCTGCAATGTGGGCTGTGCTCACACGTTTGGAAATTCCCAAAAAAGCAAATTTAACCCCACTTCAAAAGTTGAAGCTATATGATGGAAAAACAATGCCGGGACACACGGCGGATTCCGTAGACGAACTTAAGAAGGAAACTGTTCGTGAGGGCATGGACGGAATATCCCCGCGATATATTCAAGACAAAATTTCAAATGCTTTGGTCAATGAACAATTTGCTGGTTGCGTAAATCCATTCATGGTTTTAAACGAACTTGAGAGTGGTTTGCGGCACCATTCACTTATAAAATCTGAGGAACAGAGACAAATTTTTCGTGAGCTGCTTGCCGTAGTAAAAGGCGAATATGAAGACGTTGTAAAAAATGAAGTACAGCGGGCAATTTCCGCGGATGAAGAAGCGCTTTCACGGTTATCTTCAAACTACATTGACAATGTAAAAGCTTATACTCAAAAAGAAAGAGTAAAAAACAAATATACCGGACAGGATGAAGCGCCGGACGAAAGACTAATGCGTTCAGTTGAGGAAAAGATTGAAATTCCGGAAAGTCGCAAAGACGATTTTCGGCGTGAAATTATGAATTACATAGGAGCATTAGCGATTGATGGAAAGAGGTTTGATTACAAGACCAACGAAAGATTGTATAAGGCGCTTGAATTAAAACTTTTTGAAGATAGAAAAGATTCCATAAAACTCACGAGTTTAGTTTCTAATGTTGTTGACAAAGAAACACAAGAAAAGATTGATGTGGTTAAAGAAAGATTGAAAAACAAATATGGATATTGCGATATTTGCGCGACAGACGTTTTAAATTATGTGGCGAGTATTTTTGCGAGAGGAGACGCAAAATCTTAAAATTTAAAAGACAACCTAGTTGGGTTGTCTTTTTTGTACTTTTGCGGTATTTTGTGCAGAGAAAGCTGTTTGAAAAGGAGGCAAAATGGAATCGAACATCTTGAATATTGAGCAAGATTATCTTCGTTTTCGAAAAATAATCCGTGGGCATATAAAACGGGATTTAAAGAAGTATATTTCAAACGGGGAACTGATAGGCAAAAAGGGAAAAGATTTTGTGAGCATTCCTGTTCCTCACATTGAATTGCCAGATTTTAGGTTTGGTCGCAGAAGCGGACAGGGAGTTGGACAAGGAGAAGGAGAGCCGGGAACACCATTGTCTCCGGGAGATGTTGAGGGAGAAAACGGAAAAGCGGGTAACGCGCCAGGGCATCATATTCTTGAGGTAGATATAGAAAAAGAAGAACTTGCTCGAATTCTTGGAGAAGAACTTGAACTCCCGCGCATTAAACCGAAAGGTAAAAACAAAATTGAAGTAGAAAAAGATCGTTATTCCGGAATTTCTACTGTTGGTCCGGATTCGTTGCGCCGTTTTAAGCGTACTTACAAAGAAGCGCTTAAAAGACAGATAAGTAGTGGCGAATATGACTCACAAAATCCTAAAATTGTTCCTATTCACAAAGATAAAAGATATCTTTCCTGGAAAGTTAAAAAACGACCGGAAAGCAACGCCGTTGTTATTTATATGATGGATGTTTCCGGTTCAATGGGAGATGAACAAAAAAATATAGTGCGCATTGAATCGTATTGGATTGATTTGTGGATCAAATTTAATTATCCGGGTGTTGTTACTCGTTATATTATTCATGATGCTGTGGCGCAGGAAGTTGATCAGGAAACCTTTTTTCACACTCGGGAGTCTGGAGGAACAGTTATTTCTTCGGCGTATAAGCTTTGCGATAAAATTATTGACGAAGAATATTCAGAGGCGCTCTGGAATATTTATGTGTTTCATTTTTCGGATGGAGATAATTGGTCCGGAGGAGATAACAACCTGTGCGTGCAAATTTTAAAAACAAATATTCTTCCAAAAGTGAATCTTTTTGGGTACGGTCAAGTTGAGAATACATCCGGAATCGGGCGATTTATTTCTGAACTTGAAAATAATATTGTTGATGTTGACAATTTTGTCGCTTCAAACATTAAGAATAAGGAAGCAATTTATCAATCCATCAAAGATTTTTTGGGAAAGGGGAAGTGAATATGGTGGTAAAACACAAAGGTCCTCCGGGACGCGGATTAGGGCATTTAAAAATTTCAAGAGACCAAATACGCGATCTTGCTTTAAAAGAAGGTTTGGATTTCTTTGATGTTATTTTTGAATCGTTGAATGATGAAGAAATGAATATGGTTGCGGCGCATGGAGGTTTTCCAAATCGCTATCCGCATTGGACTTTTGGAATGGAGTACCAAAGGCTTAAAAAAAGTTACGAATACGGGCTTCATCGGATTTATGAAATGGTAATAAATAATGATCCGTGTTATGCGTATCTTTTGAAAAGCAATAATGATGTTGATCAAAAAATGGTAATGGCTCATGTATATGGACATTGCGATTTTTTCAAGAACAATATTGCTTTTAGAGAAACAAATCGCAAAATGTTGGATGTAATGGCAAATCACGCAACAAGAGTCAGGCAATTTCAAGACAAGTTTGGAGTTGGTGTTGTAGAAGACTTTATAGATATATGCAAAAGTATTGAAGACTTAATTGATCCACACGGAGTTTTTATTGACAGGCAAGTCAAGCCAAATTCATCTCTTATGAACCCAGAAGAAGAAGAATATCAAGTTGTAAAAAAAATTCCCGCGAAAGAATATATGAACGGATACGTAAATCCGAAAGAAGTTGTTTTACAAAAACAGAAACAATTGGATGCTGAACGTGAAAAACAAAAACAAATAAAGAAAAGACAACATTTTCCGGAAAATCCACAAAAGGACGTTCTTCTGTTTCTTATTGAACACGCTCCACTTGAAGATTGGCAGAAAGAAATTCTTTGCATGGTGCGAGAAGAGGCGTATTATTTTGCTCCGCAGGCTGAAACCAAAATTATGAATGAGGGTTGGGCAACTTATTGGCATCAAAAACTTATGATGCGACTTTTAACCGGCGCGGAAATTGTTGATTTTGCAGATCATCATGCGGGAACCATTGCCGCGGGACCCGGACAGATAAATCCATATAGACTAGGTTGGCAACTTTGGAAAGATATTGAGGATCGTTGGAACAAAGGTATGTTTGGAAGCGAGTACGAGGATTGCGATGATTACGAAGAGCGCAAAAATTGGGATAAAAAATTGGGTTTGGGAAAGGAAAAAATTTTTCAAGTGCGACAAGTTTGTAATGACATTACTTTTATTGACGAGTTTTTTACTGAAGAGTTTTGTCGTGAGAACAGATATTACACATATGAATATAACAAGGATAAAGGATATTATATGATTGTAGACCGAGACTGGAGAGTTACAAAAAGAGCTTTACTTTCTAGGCTTACCAACTTCGGACACCCGTTTATATTTATTGAAGACGGCAATTTTAGAAATAGTGGAATTTTACTGCTTAAACATCGCTATGAAGGTATTGATTTAAGACAGGATTACGCGCAAGATACTTTGGTTAATTTGTTTAAAATTTGGTCTCGTCCTGTATTATTACAAACAATGATTGGCGGAAAAGAACTAGTATTGTCGTTTAACGGAGATAAACACATTATTTTTAAAGCGTAAATTTTGCCAAAAAACTTAAAATCATTATTATAAAAGAGTCCGCGAAACGCGGGCTCTTTATGCAATTAAAAGAATATTTAAAACTTTCAACAGCCGAAGATCTTTCTGGGAAGAACCGCATGGTTTTTCGTCTTTTAGAAATTTTTCCGGGAGCTCTTGCCTGGGTAACTTTTTTTGGAATTGTTGCCGCGTCGTATTTTGTTCCTATTTGGGCTGCTGTTTTTATAATTATCTTTGACGTTTATTGGTTGGTTAAAACAGTTTATTTATCATTTCATTTGCGTGGAAACTTTAAGCGAATGCAGGAAAATATGAAAATTGATTGGCAAGAGCGCCTTTCTCGTTTGCGCTACGAACACATTTGGCAGTTGGTTATACTTCCAATGTCCAAAGAGCCTTATGAGGTGGTGCGAGATACAATTTTAGCAATTAAAGAAAGTTCTTGGCAAAAAGATAAAATGATTTTAGTTTTGTCTTACGAAGAAAGATATCGTGATGTGGGCGAGGGGATAGGGACAAGGGTCAAAGAAGAATTTAAAGATATTTTTCCTAATTTTTTGATAACCTGCCACTCCATGGAAATTAAAGATGAAATTCCAGGCAAGGGTAGTAATGAGTCGTGGGCTGGAAAATTTGCAAAAGAAAATTTTATTGACCCACAAAAAATTCCATACGAAAACATAATTGTTTCTTCTTTTGATATTGATACGCGCATTTATAAGCAATATTTTGAAATTTTAACTTGGCATTTTTTGACTGCCGAGTATCCGCTCAAAAGTTCTTATCAGCCGGTGCCGGTTTATAACAACAATATTTGGCAAGCTTCGGCGTTGTCCCGTGTGGTGGCGACTTCCGGTACTTTTTGGCAGATGATGCAACAAGAGCGACCCGAACGGCTTACTACTTTTTCATCTCATTCTATGAGTTTTAAAACCTTGATTGATTTGGATTTTTGGCAGAAAAATATTGTATCAGAAGATTCGCGCATTTTTTGGAATTCACTTTTATTTTATGACGGAGATTACCGTTCTGTTCCACTTTCGTATCCTGTGTCTTTGGACGCGAATTTAGCTAATAATTTTTGGCAAACCGCAAAAAATGTTTACAAACAGCAGAGGCGTTGGGCTTGGGGCGCGGAGAATTTTCCATATGTAGCTTTTGGTTTTTTGAAAAATAAGAAGATAAATTTGCGCAAAAAAATTTATTATTTAGTTAATATGGTTGAGGGATTTTGGTCGTGGTCCACAAACGCCATCATGATTTTCGCTTTGGGTTGGCTTCCGCTTTTGCTTGGCGGAAAAGAGTTCAATCAGCTTGTGCTTGCGTACAATCTTCCTCAAATTACACGAATTATTATGACTCTTGCCATGGTGGGGCTTGTGACATCCGCAATTATATCAATGAAGCTTTTGCCTCCTCGGCCAAAAGAATACGGGAAAAAAAGAACTTTGAGCATGCTTTTGCAGTGGATTTTGGTTCCAGTTACCGTAATATTTTTTGGTTCAATTCCCGCCTTGGACGCGCAAACCCGCATGATGCTTGGAAAATATATGGGATTTTGGATTACACCTAAAGATAGAAAATAATTTGTGTTGTAATTATACACTTTGCGCGAACTTTTTTCGAGCGGAATGAATGATGCGCGCCTCGTCCGCTCCCTTCGGTTGTGGGAGCAAAAACCAAAAATTTTCCTTACCCTTCTTCTCTTCCTCGGCGGGGGGTGTGGGGGGAGCCGACAAAAAATGGAAAGGAAATTTTTGGTTTTGCTTCGCCGCTACAGACTACGAAATGAGCTAGTTCTATTTTATCACTTATAGTGATACCTTGTCGCTCATTTCTCCGTCTTTGCGGCGAGACGAGGCGCTTCCTCTCGGCGTTCTGTGGTATCTCTGGGCTTGGTGGCTTCGTTCACTGGTCGGTGGTAACTCATAAAGCGGATTAATCCAAGCCCATCATGGTTTTACAAGTTTTGGTATAAAGGTTACGAAAAATGTTATTAGGGTCAGTCTGGCGCTTGACTTCGTCGTAATTTTTTTTGTTCCAAATTCCCCAAAATTCTTTCTCAGAATAATAATTATTGGAAATAAGAGTTTTTATACCCCCGATACTCATCAATTTTTCTTCCATCATTCTATAATAATTCCGACCATCATTATTCTTCATTCCGTAAATGGCCACATCAACAAATAGTTCGTCTTGATTTTGGTTAAAAAGTTCAGAGGAAATCCATTCATAGCGCCTGATAATTTTATAAGGTACCCACCATAAAGGGAAATGATTCATTTCTTTTTCATACCACTCGAAAAAATTAGTAAGTCTTGAAAAAGGAATAAAAAGATCAATGGTGATAGGAATTTTTTCGGATGCAATAAATTTGCGGAATTTTTCCACAATTTTAAGCACAGCGGTAGTGTCCAAAAACTTTCCCAAGAATAATCTTCCCAAAAAAGATCGAGGCCATACGTTTGTTACACCAGCTTCGTATCGGAAAAAATAATCGGCTGTTTTAAGATAATCTTCTTTTTGTGTTTTAGTTATCTGGTAATAAACTCTTGTCCAATCATAATTGTGAGCATATGGCGCTTCGTCTACAAAGTTAGCCAAACACAAAACATATTCTTTAGGTGAATGAATTATGCCATCCATAAAATCTACATCCTTGTTTTGGTAATGGTGCCATGTCGCTTTTTTATAATCTTCAAGATTATTATATTTTTCAAAAATTACTTTAACAAATGTTTTCGCCGGAATGAGTTTAAATGTAATTCTAGAAATAATACCTAGTGTACCAAATGTACCGTGTAGCATTTGGAATATGAGTCTATTCTCATTCTCCGGAGTGCAGGTTAGCACATCACCGGTAGCTGTGATAACTTCGTATTCCAGACAAGAGTCATGAAATCCTCCGTATTTGAAAGACATTGATTCCAAAGAGCCACCGGCAACAGCTCCGCCTATGGTAATTGTTTTGAGTTCTGGTACGGTAAATGGGACGAGGTTATATTTAAGCGTTGCGTTTACTAGATCAACAAAGGTAACTCCGGGTTCAGCAACGCAAGTCTGAGTTTCATAATCAATTTTAATAATTTCATTTAAATCGCTTAAGTCAATTTTTTCATCATCATATCTTTTGTCTTGAGGTTTAGGTACTTGATGTGTAACGGCTTTTTTCTTTAGCGATACTGGTTCCGTACTTTTTCGGTTTTTGAGTTGTTGTACGATTCTATTTATTTTTTGTTCGTGGGTTACCATGATTATATAATAAAATAGCTAATATCTTTGTTGTAAATCTTTGCAAAATCTGCTAACTCAATGGCTTCGATCTTTCGCTCGCCCCGTTCAATCTTTGAAAGATAGGACTGAGGTTTCTTTAGTCTTTTACTTGCTTCTACCTGTGTTAAACCTGCTTCTAGGCGAGCGGAATGAAGCTTTTCAAGCAATTTCTTATTTTTTTGCGAATATGTTTTCGACATAAGTATATTAACATGATATAACCTATTGTGGAATATACCAGTTTGGTATATTATATTTTGGTAACGGCGAAGCAAAACCAAAAATTTCCTTTCCATTTTTTGTCGGCTCCCCCCACACCCCCCGCCGAGGAAAAGAAGAAAGGTAAGGAAAATTTTTGGTTTTTGCTCCCGCGACCGCAGGGAGCGGACGAGGCGCGCAGAT
>DATDXD010000002.1:0-30740 GCA_036517275.1 Minisyncoccota bacterium | reverse complement strand
TTGTTTTAAGAACTTCCGTAAAACCATTTTCTGTTGCTGACAAATTGTCAAAATTTGAAATTTTTTGGGAATCAATAATGGTTGGCATTCGTTCAAAATTTTTTACAAAAGATATACCAACATGGTCCAGCAAGTCCAAGTGGGAATTTAGTTTTGAGTTATGTTTTCGCGCGCCTCTCACCCGAAAATCAATTTTACCAAAATCTTTGGTCAAAACCCGAGCCAAAAAATCCGCTTCTCCATACGGCGTTTTCTTAATCACAATCCCTTCGGTTGTATGATACGTACTTGACATTTTGTGTGTAATTGAAGTAGAAAATTATCAACGAAACGAAATAAGCAGTTTTTCTGATTCTTGAGTAATCAAATCTTTCAAATTTGTTTCTTTTTTGATTTGCTCCGTAAATTTTTTGGCGATTGCGATAATTTCCGATGGCGCCGAAATTTGCGCCAAAACTTTATCTTGTGGTTTTAGTCCGGCTGTTTTTCGCGCGGATTGAATTTCACGAATCAAATCACGAAGCATTCCCTCTTCTTTTAGTTCTGAAGTAATATTTGTATCTAACCGGACTTCATCCTCCAAGGTAGCGTCAAAAATAACCTCTTTTACGTTAACCTCGTCTTTTATTAAATCGACTAGCGCCTTGACCCTATCTCCTTGACCCTTGATCCTTAATTCCGTAAGTGGCTGTCTTACTTTTATCCCCGCTTTTGCTCTGGCTTCAAGCGCCAAAGAAACAATCTTACGAGCCAGATTCATTTCTTCAAGCAACTTTTCATCAATTTTTTCCGTTTTAGAAAAATTTTCAAGATGAATACTTTCTTTTTCTCCACCAAGTTCTTTGTATATTTTTTCTGAAACAAATGGCGCGAATGACGCTAAAATTTTTGAAATCTCCAACAAAACAAACCGCAAAACAGATTCTGTTTCCATTTTTTCTTCCGAATCTTCTTTCATAACATCTCTAATTCTGCGCACATACCATCGCGATAAATCTTCGGTCACAAAATATTCAATATCACGCGCCGCGCCAACAATATCATAATTGTCCAATTTATCAGTTGATCGGTTGATCAGTTGATTCAAGTTGGCAATAATCCATTGGTTGATTATCAATTTCGAATTAGATTCTTGACCCTTGATTCTTGACCCTTGACCCTTATACATTCCCAAGAAGTTAACAACATTCTCCAAAATCATAAAAAATCTTCTTTGTGCGTCTTTTATGTCTTCCTCTTTAAATAATTTTGAATCCCAAGGTTGATTGATCGTATAAAAATACCACCGCACGCTATCCGCTCCGTATTTTTCAATGAGCAAAAATGGGTCCGCAATATTTCCCAACGATTTGGACATTTTTTTGCCCTTTGCGTCCAACAAATGCCCCATTGAAATTACATTTTTATACGGCGCTTTTTTGCCCAAAAGTGTCGCCACCGCAAGCAAACTGTAAAACCAGCCCCTTGTCTGGTCTATGGCTTCAACAATGTAGTCCGCTGGATACCCTGCCACGTCCGATGCTATCGGCATTGAGCCTGAATCAAACCACACATCCGCCACTTCCGAAATTCTTTTCATAATTCCTCCACAATCGCATTTGAAAAAAATTCTATCAACATACGGTTTGTGTAAATCCAAATTTCCGTTTTCATCGGCAGGCAAAAGGTTTAATTTTATATCATAAACATTGCCGGTTTTGGGATAGTCGTTTTTGAGAGTGCCGTTTAAAATCCACAAAGGATCTCCATGACCAACAATTAAAATATTTTTCCCTTCAAACTTACCGTCAATGTCATAAATTGCGTTTAACATTCTGTTTTTAACTTCAATGTGGCTTTCGGATACTTCATTAATGTCATTAATATCTTTTCTTTCTTCAATCAAAACGTTAAGAAAATTTTCTTTGATTATTTCCGCGGTTTCTCTTGAACGAGCCAATGTTGAGTGAATTATAATGTCTACATTTTTCAAATTTTTTGCAGTTTTTTTTACTTCTTCCTTCCCAATCTCTGTAAGGTGAGATGTAAATTTTTCAGAATCAAAAAGGGATGGACCTCCAAGCCCCAAAACATTGTGGTCCGCTTCGCCATGGCGCATGAAAATAAAGTTATTTTTGAAACATGATTTTTTTTGAAGTTCTTTCAAAGAACCAATTGTTTCAATGTTGGAACAATCGGCACACCTCCAAATAGGCAATGGGGTTCCCCAAAAACGTTCTCTAGAAAACGCCCAGTTTTTTTCTTCTTTAAGCCATTCGCCGAATCTGCCGTGTTTTAAATAGTCCGGATACCAATTTATTTGTTCGTTATTTTTTAAAAGATTTTTTCTAACCTTGTTTACGTCCACCCACCAAGCCTTTCTCGCGTAATACAAAAGCGGGGTCTTGCACCGCCAACAAAATGGATACTCATGAGAATAATCTTGTGTTGAAAATAAAAGATTTTGGGATTTGAGATAATCAATGATTTTTTCAGCCGTACCGTTGGCTTTGACAAACATTCCCGAAAGTCCAAATTTTTCCAAATCCTTTGTAAACTTTCCTTCCTCATCTACCGTGTGGTGTTTGGGGAGACCGATTTTTTCCCCAAGCTTGTAGTCATCTTCTCCATACATAACCGCTGTATGCACAATACCAGTACCGTCTTCGGTATTTACAAAATCCGCCGCGTAAACTTTATGCGAGTTTTCGTTTTGCAAAGCCGGAATATCAAAAAGTGGTTCGTACTCTAAACCCAAAAGTTCTTTTCCGTTCATTAAACTTAGCGAACCGCTGAATTCTGGAAGTATTTTCAACAACAAATCTTTTGCCAAAATATAAGTTTCGTTGGCGGGTTTTATCTTTACATATCTAATATCTTTACCGACAGCCAAAGCAACGTTCCCGGGCAATGTCCAAGGAGTTGTTGTCCAAGCAAGCAGATAAGTATTTTCTTGGTTTTTAACTTTAAATTTCACATAAACCGATTTATCCGTAACTGTTTGATATCCCTGCGCCACTTCTTGAGATGATAATGCTGTCCCACAACGCGAGCACCAAGGTAAAACCTTGTAATCTTCATATAATAATTTTTTCTTCGCGAATTCTTTTATAACACCCCATAATTTTTCAATATACGAATTTTCATACGTTACATATGCATTTTGCGTGTCAATCCAAAAACCCATTTTATCTGTGAGATCTTCCCAGAGTTTTTTGTATTTCCAAACAGACTCCCGACATTTTTTGTTAAATTCAGCAACACCGTATTTCAAAATATCTTTTTTTGTTTTAAGACCGAGTTCTTTTTCCACCTCCACCTCCACAGGCAACCCGTGAGTATCCCATCCCGCGACTCTTGGAACAAAAAATCCGCGCATAGTTTTGTAGCGCAAAATAACGTCTTTGAACGATCGTGCTTCCACGTGGTGAACTCCTGGTTTTCCGTTCGCCGTAGGAGGACCCTCAAAAAACACGAATTTTTTGTTTTTTTTATTTTTTTCTACGCTTTTTTTAAAAATCCCCGCTTTAAGCCAAAATTCTAAAATTTCCTTTTCATTATATAACATAGTCCGATTTTATCACATTTTTTCTGGGGACTTAATGCCTAAAAGTTTAAGTACATAATTTATGGTAATTTTCGCTGATTTGTTTAACTCCGCGCGCGCGCGGGACAATTTTTTGTCTTCCAAAATAATCTGATGGTTTTCGTAAAATGAAGTATAAATTTGCGCCAATTCGTAAACATAATGAGTTAGGGTGTGTACCTGAAAACTTTCTGCGACATCTTCAATCAATTCATAAAATTGAATAATTTTTTTAATTAATTTCAACTCTTCTTTCTCTTTTAACAAAGAAAGATCTGCGCCCAAAAAGAAAAACGGCACAGACCTTGCAACCGAACAAGCCCTTGCATGCGCGTATTGAACATAATAAACTGGATTTTTTTTGGAACGCTCTTTTGCCAAATCTAAATCAAATTCCATTTGAGTGTTGGGGGTTCTCTCCAAAAAAAACCATCGCGCCGCATCAACACCAACCATCTCCGAAAGTTCATCCATTGTTACAAATTCCCCCGTTCTTTTGGACATCCTAACCTCCTGTCCCCCGCTAATCAATTTAACAAGCTGCATTAAAATAATTTTTAACTTTTCTGGATTTACACCCAAAGACTCAACGCCTTTTTTCATTCTTTCAACATATCCATGATGGTCCGCGCCCCAAATATTTATAGCCAAATCAAAATTTCTTTTTATAAACTTATCGTAATGGTACGCGAGATCCGCCAAAAAGTATGTTGGGGTTTTGTCGGATTTTATAAGCACATGTTCGGCAAGCCATACTGCCCCATCTTTTTCTTCTAAAACTCCTTTTTTCTTTAGAAAATCGAATGTTTTTTGGAGTTCGTTTTTTTTGTGCAAATTTTCATTTTCAGAAAACCAAACATCAAATTTAATACCAACATTATTTAAAGATTTTTTAATTTTAGAAAGTAAAACTTTGACCGCCTCTTCAGGTGTTTTGTCTTTCAGGTCTTTTATATATTCTCCTTTATAATATTCTTCTTTTTCGGAAATTTTTCCTTCCGAAGCAGAAATACTCTCTCCCAAAAGTTTAATTTGGTTGCCCGCGTCATTAATATAGTATTCGCGTACAACGTTGTGACCTGTCTCCACCAAAACATTCGCCAAAACATCGCCATAAAATCCTCCTCTGCCATTTGCCATTGTAAGGGGTCCTGTGGGATTTGCTGAAACAAATTCCAAATTAATTTTTTGAGGTTTTGGATTTTCAACCCACCTTTTTATCTTGGGGTTTTTTAAAATTCCCTGAAACGAAGCGGTTAGAGCAGAAGGCGCGATAAAAAAATTCAAAAACCCGAGACCTGCGATTTCAATTTTCTCCCACTTAGCTCTCAGAGAGCTAAGTAACTTGTTTTTTAAATCTTCCGCAACATCTCGCGGGTTTTTGCCTTCTTTTTTTGCGAGCACCAAAGCAATATTTGAAGAATAGTCGCCGTGTTCCGAAATCTCCGGAACTTCAACGGAAAAATTCGTCCCCAAAGGAACAATTTTTGCAATTTCATCTTTAATTAATTTACGAAACATAATACATTAAATTTAGCTTAAAATCTCTCAAAATGCTAATATGCAAACATGGAAATTTTATCAGAAAACAAAAAGGCGCGGTTTGACTTTGAGCTTTTGGAAACATACGAAGCTGGGATTGAGCTTTTTGGTTTTGAAGTAAAAGCCGTAAAAAACCACAAGATAAACCTTGAGGGTTCTTATGTTTTTCCACGATTTGGAGAATTTTTTTTGGTTGGAGCGACAATTGCTCCTTACCAGCCCAAAAATACCCCAAAAAATTATGAGCCAACGCGCGAAAGGCGTCTTTTGTTGCACAAAAAGGAAATAAATTATCTTTTGGGAAAAATCTCGCAAAAGGGACTCACAATTTTACCAGTAAAAATTTATATAAAAAATGGAAGAGTAAAACTTGAAATAGCTCTCGCGCGCAAATTCAAAAAACACGATAAGAGAGAGCGAATCAAAGAAAGAGAATCAAAAAGAAAAGTAGAACAAACAATAAAAGAGATTTGACATTTACGTATTTTTTGCTATAATTAAAACAGGGAGTGAATAGGATTCGAGGAAGAAAAATTGACTATGCGCTCAGGCGGAGCATGTAAAGTAATCTCCTTAAACTTCTTTACAAACCAATAAGTGTAAACTTATTTTCAAAAGTAGCTTCCGCTTTTCGCGGAGTTACGCCTTCTTACGCCTTGGCATAAGAACATCTGCCCTTGATGCTCGCTAGAGGATAAGCAGGTGTTATAAGCGAGCAAAACAAAAATCTCCCGATTTTTCGGGAAAAACTTTAAGCCTGTCAACCGCTTTTCATGATTTTTTTCGACGTGGGTTCGACCCCCGCCACTTCCACAAATGAAAATACTAGCAATAGAAACTTCGTGCGACGAAACAGCCATAGCCGTTTTAGAGGGTCTAGGGTCTAGGGTTAAGGGACAAGAAAAATTTAAAATTCTTTCCAATGTTGTGCTGTCTCAAATCAAAATACACAAGCCATTCGGTGGAGTTGTGCCAAATTTAGCAAAACGAGAACACCAAAAAAATCTGCCGATTGTTTTAAAACAAGCTCTTAAAGAAGCGAAAATTTCCCAAAAAAAAATTGACGCAATCGCGGTAACATACGGTCCAGGATTGGAACCCGCGCTTTGGATGGGAATTAATTTTGCAGAAGAACTTGCGGAAAAGTGGAAAAAACCGCTTATACCAGTGAACCATTTGGAAGGACATATATACGCTTCATGGCTACCGCCACAAAGCGCAAATCCTAAATCTCAAATCCTAAATCCTAAATTTCCGCTTTTGGCGCTTCTTGTCTCTGGAGGACACACGGAACTTGTTTTAATGAAAAAACATTTAAATTATAAAATTCTTGGAGAAACATTGGACGATGCCGCGGGCGAAGCGTTTGATAAAGTAGCAAGGCTTTTGAAATTAGAATATCCGGGAGGACCGGGAATTTCGAAGCTAGCAGAAAGGTGGAAAAAAACTAAGGACTATGGACTAAGAACTATGGACTTATTCCCCCGCCCCATGCTCAACTCTCCTGATTTAAATTTTTCTTTTTCCGGACTTAAAACAGCTGTTTTGTATTATTTGCGCGACAATCCAAACTTCCACAAGGCGGAAATTGCTTACGAATTTGAACAAGCGGTGGTTGATGTTTTGGTAAAAAAAACAGAGAAAGCCATACAAAAATATAAACCAAAATCTTTGGTGGTGGGTGGAGGAGTAGCGGCAAATAAAGCATTGAGAGAGGCGCTCAAAAACCTCACCCATCAATCCATTTCTCTTTATCTTTCGCCTCTTTGGCTCACTGGCGACAACGCCACAATGATCGCCTCCGCCGCGTATTTCAGGGCCAGAGCGAGCAAATTCGCTAAGACAAAACTAAAAGCCAACGGAAATTTGAAACTAGGCTGAAAAACTGCAATAATTGGCTCATGTCAAAACGATACTCTATTTTAATGCCTCCGCCGAATTTGACTGGCGAACCACATGTAGGGCACGTGATGCAACATTTGATAATGGACGCTATCGCCCGCCGCAAGCGCGCGGAAGGTTTTGATGTTTTATTTCAACCGGGTGTGGACCACGCCGGAATTCAATTTGAAGGAACATTGAACAAAATGCTTGCGAAAGAAAATTTGAGCAAAGAAAAATTGGGACGGGAGGAGTGGCTCAAACGCGCGTGGAAATTTAAAGATGAAATTTATAAATCTTTCCACAACACGTGGAAAATGATGAATATATCCGCGGATTGGGACAAAGAAGTTTTCACGCTTGACCCAAAAGTACAGCAAGCGGTTTTTCATCAATTCAAAACTTTTTGGGAAGACGATCTTTTATATAAAGGGGCGTACATAGTGCAATGGTGCCCAAAGGACGGCACGGCAATTGAAGATATTGAAATGGATTATCAAGAAAAAAAAGAGATTTTATATTTTGTAAAATATAAAATTTATGAACCGGAATCTAAAGATTCCTTCAAAGAAAATCACAACAAAAACTCCCCTTCTTATATTGTTGTGGCTACAGCAAGACCAGAAACAATTTCCGCGGATGTGGCAATAGCGGTTTATCCGAATCATCCAAAATTTAAAAAATTTGTCGGGCAAAACGCCATAAATCCATTCACGGGAAAATTGATACCTATTATAGAAGACGAAAGAGTCCAAAAAGATTTTGGAACAGGAGCTCTCAAAATTACTCCGGGGCACGATATGTTGGACTATGAAATAGGCAAAACTCACAGTCTTCCCATACTCCATGCCGTAGGTAAAGACGGCAGAATAACCAACCTTGATTCAGAGTTAGTTGGACTCAAAATTGAAGAAGCTAGAAAAAAGGCGGCGGAAAAACTGGAGGTCTCCGATCTTATTGAAAAAAAAGAAGAATACACACATTCTGTTCCTGTTTGTGAAAGATGTGGAACAACCGTTGAACCTTTGATTTCTACTGAATGGTTTGTACGCATGAAAACACTCAAAGAAAATGGGCTCACAAACATCAAAAAAATAAATTTTATACCGGACCATTATTTAAAAACAATATTGGAATGGATAGAAAATATTCACGATTGGTCAATTTCGCGCTCGCTTTGGTGGGGACATAGAATTCCGGTTTGGTACTGCGCGATTTGTAACACAGCCCAAGAAGTTGGTAAAGACAAGGACATGATAGTTTCAATAGAAACTCCAGGGAAATCTTGCGATAGATGCGGAAAGAAGCAATGGGTTCAAGACGAACAAATATTGGATACTTGGTTTTCTTCCGGACTTTGGCCGCTCGCGACTTTGGGATTCCCAAACAAAACAAAGGAACTAGAAAAGTATTTTCCTTGGGACTTTGAAATTTCGGCACCGGAAATAAAATTTTTATGGATAGCGAGAATGATAATGATCTCGTCGTACCTCAAAAACGAAATCCCCTTCCGTAACATGTTTTTTCATGGAACACTAAGAGATCCAGAGGGAAGAAAATTTTCCAAATCTTTGGGGAACGGGCTTTATCCCGAACAATTTGTAAAAGAATGGGGGGCGGACGCTTTGCGCGCGGCGTTATTTACTTATTCCGCGCCGGGAAGAGACGGTAGAGTTGGAAAACAAGCCCTCAACGAAAGATGTAAAAATTTCAGAAATTTTGGAACAAAACTTAAAAATATCGCTAAATTTATTTTGGATTTAAAGCCGGAAAAAAACTCTGATACAAAATCAAAAACACCGCATCCAGAAGATGAGGAAATTTTAAAAAAATTAGCGCAAATCGAAACGGAAATTGAAAAACATTTTAACCTTTTTGAACTTCATTTGGCTCTTGAAAAAATTTATAATTTTATCTGGCATGAATTTGCCGACACATATATAGAACAAAGTAAAAAAAGGAGGGCTGAAGCACAGGGGTGCTTGGAAACGATTCTCAAAAAATCCACAGCGCTAATTGCCCCTTTTATGCCAACCTTGGCTGATGATATAATAGAAAAATGGCCGCAATAGAATTAATTTTTTCCACACAATCCGCGTTGGTGCTGGTTTTGGGGGTTTTGCCCCCCATTTTTTGGCTATTTTTTTGGTTGCGGGAAGACGCGCATCCGGAACCCAAAAAAGAAATATTAATTGTTTTTTTTGCTGGAATGGTATCGGTAGCGGCAGCTCTTCTTTTGGAAAATATGTTTTTGGAAACAAATTCGGCTTTTAAAAAAATTTTTGTATACGGCTCGGCAACTTTTCAAATATTAAATCTTTTGGGGTTCGCTCTTGTTGAAGAACTTTCCAAAACGGGCGCGGCTTTTTTAACCGGAATAAAAAGCAAATACTTTGACGAACCGGAAGATGGCATAATTTATATGATAACCGCCGCTTTGGGATTCGCAGCAATGGAAAATATTTTATTTATCGCTGGATCGTTAAAAATAGGCTTAAGTCAATCACTTATAGTAAGTTCATTTAGATTTATAAACGCGGTTTTATTGCATGTATCCGCCGCCGCTATAATTGGAGCTGGACTCGCGTTTTCCTTTTATCACAAAACCCACAGAAACAAAGACGTTGTGTTCGCTATAATTCTCGCAACATTGTTGCACGCGCTTTATAACTATCTTATAATTAAAAATATTGAATCCGCGCTGGGGCAATTTTCCGCAACTTTTTTGGTAGTAATAGGCGCGATAACAGCACTTCTTTTATTTGAAAAAGCTAGGCGTTTGCACAAACAAAATTTAAATTTAATGATACAATAAATAAATGGATAAAATGTCATTTTTTGAAAAACTTACTGGAAGCGTAAAAATAGTGGAGCAGGAAACTCCGCAAAACAACGTATTTGCTGGCGAAGTAAAAGCAAAAAGAGACGTGGTTCAAGAACTTTCAGAACCGGAAGAGGGACAGCTTACCCTTGATATGTGGCAAAATCCCGATGAAATTGTCGTACAAACAATAGTGGGAGGCGTAAAACCGGAAGATTTGGACGTTTCCATATCGCACGATATGGTCACAATCCGTGGGAAAAGAGAAAAATCAAAGGAAGTAACCGACAAAGACCATTTTTACCAAGAACTTTACTGGGGAACATTTTCCCGTTCAATTTTATTACCACAAGAAGTGGACTCCGATGAATCGGAGGCTACAATAAAAAACGGGCTTCTTACAATCCGTTTGCCCAAACTAGACAAAGCCAAAATCCAAAAACTCAAAGTAAAGAACGAATAAAACCTCAAAAACATTTTGTGCTCTCGGTTGGAATCGAACCAACATCAAGGCCTTAGAAGAGCCCTACTCTATCCATTGAGCTACGAGAGCTCGCCTACGCTCCGACTGTTGTCGGAGCTTCGGCGGAGCGAGAAGTGGAATTAAAACCACCACTTGCCCTTCCGAAGCTCAAATAACAATTTGAGCGAAGGGGGAGCCACGAGAGCAGCTTATTTCTTGAATTAAACACTAAAATGGGTCTTTTATCAATGGATATTTTGGATTTGATATAAATTCGTCTTTTTTTGTGATTTCTTCCGTGGCTTTTTCTAAAAGAGGTGTTTTGAGCAAAAACAACTGTTTGGTATCATTTTTGCGCGAATTCTCTTCAATCCCCAAAACAAAACTTTTATAAACCCAGAAATCAAAATACAAAATATAGACCAAAAAAATTAAACCGCAGATTAAAAAAAGTTTAAAAATTGAAAATCTTCTGATGTTCATTTATTTAAAATTAAATAATAAATAATCAACGTTTGCCAATAAATCGGAGGATTTACCGCCCTCCATCAAAGAAAATTTGAAAATTAATCCAGAAAAACGAATGTTGTCCAAAAGAACCAAAAACTTGGCAATAGAATCAAAATTTCCCGAAAGTTCAAAAGAAATTTGCGCGTGTCCATTTGTTTCTGGAAAATTTGCTCCTTTTGCTTTAAATTTCACTCCAGCTTTTTTTGCCAATCCTTCAAACACATCAAGTAAATCCACAAAAGAACTTTCGGAAAAAAACGCACTTTCTAAAATTTGTAAATTTGCTTCCTGATTTTTTAAATTTAATTTTGCAACTTCAAATTCTTTTCTTTTTTCATCAAGCAAGTTTACGGATCTTTTGGCAGAACTGATTTCATTGCTTAAAAATTTTATTTTTGAAAAAATAAAAAGGAGGGAAAAAACAAAAAACAAAAGAACAAAAAACCCGATTATAGTCCAAAATAAAGATTTTAAATTAATTTTTGTATTCATAAAATTGAGGATTTATAAGCGCCTCAAGTAAAAATTTGACTTCTGTTTCTTGAAGCAAATTTGAAACAGGAGAACGAAGATCTTTTACTTCCGGGAGCTGTCTGATTTTTTGAGAAAATAAGATTAAAGAATTTCTTGTTGCGGCCTCCCCACGAATCAAAAACACAAATTCGCCACCAGTTGATTTTTGAAATTCAACTCCAGTTAATTTAACACCGTTTGAAACATTTTTTGTTAAAGAAAACAAAAGTTCAGAAAAAGATTTTTGCTTAGACACGCCCAAAAAATAAGAATCTAGAAGCGAATTTGTGTAAGAAATTGTACTTTCAAGCCCCTCCACGTTTTTCCTTTTTATCGCAACTTCTTCCGTACCCAAACTACGCAAGACGTCGTCAAGTGAAAAAACAAGCGTAAAATAAGAAGGTAGAAGAAATACGACTCCAAAAGCCAAAAATAAACCCCAAAGAATAAAAACAATAAAAATCCTTTTGATTATTTTCTCCTTTTTAAATTCTTGTGAGTAAACTTTTGGCAAAAGACCTATCATAAAATTTTTTCACTTTCCATAACTTTTAAAGAAAGTCCAATTACCGAAGAAAACCGCAAGGAGTCTTTAAATTTTATTGATGGCAAGTATTTTGACGGAAATTTGGCGTTAACCCATGGGTTTGCAAGACTAACCGGTATATCAAGTTCTTTTTGTAAATATTCTGGGAGACCAAATAAATTTGAATCTCCTCCCGAAAGAAAAATTTGATCCACTTTGGTATTTGTTCCAGAACGACTGAGCCAATAACCTAAAATCTTTTGTATTTCTTCCAGAAAATTAGTTATAACCGGCAAAACGACGTTCAAAGTCTGTGGAGAAGTATTGTGGTCAAAAATATCGGTTTTAATTTTTACTTTTACAGCTTCGCTTTTTGAAATACCCAAACCTTTTGAAATAGAATTATCCAAAATTTCTCCGCCAAATAACGCCGTGGAAACGAAACGCAAAACCCCTTTCTCAAATATAGAAAAACTAACGCGTGTTTTTCCCCAATCAACAATCATGGCTGTTTTTAAAAAACCGCGTGGAACAATAGACCGCGCAACGGATTCAATTTCCGATTCCACAATTGTGGGCAAAACCCCAGAAGAACTCACAACTTCTAAATACGACTCCACGATATTTCTTGGAAAAGCGTTAACAACTAATTCAAAAAAATCATTTCCTTTGCCTGTCACCGTATATTCAAAAAAAATGTCAGCCGCGGGCAAAGGAATATGTTCTTCTATTTGAAATTCAAGAGTCCCTGCTAAATCTTTTTCCGTAACTCCAGATATTTTAATTTCCCTTAAAAAACCTTTTTCTTCCGGTAAAGACAAAGCTATAAATTTTATATTATTTTTTAAAAAAACTTCTTTTAGAAGTTCTGAAAGCCTTCTTTTGTCTTTTATTTCTCCGTTTTCTATAACACCCTTATCTATCGCGCCTTCTCCAAAATCAACAATCACAACCTCACCGAAAGAATTTTGCGTAAGACGCAAAAATTTAAAAGATTGGTCAGATATATCCAAAGAATAAATAGGAATTTTACCAAAATCAAAAATGCCCATATATTCATTGTATTACTTCTTTCCATTCAACAATAGACCATCCGCCGGAAGGACCGGAAAAAAAGTTAACGTTGGTAAGTCCTGATTCGTAAGTTAATATTGAGTTATTTTTTATATGTACCTTATAACCGGTTACTTCTTTTAAATTGGTATTGTTTTCTATCACCACTTCTCCGGCCGAAGTGTAAACAATATCAACATTAGCATCATTTTTAACATTAAGAGCCGAATCTCCTGTTTTTGTGGATAAATACATAAGATAGCTCCCAGCACTACCAGAACCGGAAGAAACACTGTTGTTTTCTAATAAAATGGTACCGTCGGCTATAATAACTCCACTATTACCCCCAAATGAAGAACTTAATTTAACTTGAGTATTATTTTTTACCGTCACATTTCCCGTAACCCACAAACCTCCGGAAAGCGTAAGAACCGCACTACTTTCAACTTCCAAATTTCCAACAATTTTTCTTGGACCCAAAGTCAAGGTTTCACTACCGTCAAGTTCTATGTTTCCATTTGTTGTCCCCCCGTTTTGAGCGTCATTTTTCCACCCTTGAATATCTTCTGCGGAAATTGGAAGAGAAATTGAATCTGGAGTGCTGCCCAAAGACTGCAAAGAACCGTAAAAACAACCGTTATTATTATTTGTGTGAAGAACACCATCAATATCCGCATCTTCACACTCATCAGCAAAAGCATTGCCCTGCACATGAATACCTTTTATACCATTTCCAGAACCAGCAATGGTGATATTTCCAGTAACCACAGCACCTAAATCTCCTTCGGTATCCCCATTTGAAAAAACATTTCCTTCTACTTTGCTATTATTATCCATTACCAATCCACCATCTCCAATTTGCGCCCCGTAAAAAAAATCCGCGCCCTCTCCGGAAACAACTTTTGAATAAAGCGATTTAAAATTTTCTAAAAATTCAGAATTTGATTTAATTTCTTTCCCTCCAATAATATTGCTTACAGTCGTACTCACCGTAGAACCATTTAAAGAGAAGGAAAAAGAACTTGTGACATTTTTTCCGCGTTTCAATCTATAAACAGCGTCTTCTACTCCGGCTTCCGCGGAAAAAAACGCTGTTCTTCCGCGAAAACCGCGTTCGGCGCTCTTTGCCTCTTTTAGTGCCAAGTTGGAAATAGCGCCTAAAATAGACAAAAGAATAAAAAGAAGAAAAATTACAGCGGTAATCGCGGCTTGTCCATTTTTAATTTTAATATTTTGATATTTCGACATTTCGATATTTTAGTATGAACCTCTTAAAACCGCGCTTCCAAAAAATTTTCTTTGTTTAAGTAAAACCCCTTCTCCAGACTCAACAATAAACTCCATTTTTATTATGTTTGAAGAAACATTCTCTGTAGAATGCGATTCTTTCCAAAAAATAAGACTTTTAATTTTGGAGTCGTTTGACGTTATATTTTCCGGAGAGTTGTTGTCTACTTTTCTTTGAAGAACTGTTCCTGAAATAGAATAAATTGTTGAAGTGGCGCCAGAAACAATTTCCAAAATTCCGGGATTTACTCCAAAAACAGATGAGGCTCCAATATTTTCTCCCAACCTCGCGTCGCGCGTAATAAGTTCCAAAACAAATTCTCCGTTTTTTGCGATTTGTCCGTCAATCTTTATTTTTTGAAATCCTCTCCACGAAGAAATAATAGACACTGCGGAAATTGAAACAATTACAGCAAGAATTGCGGAATAAATTACAGCTTCAAGTAAAGAGTAGCCTTTTTTCATGCTAATTATCAAAAATATCCGATAAATATGTGCTTAAATTTATTGTGGTTGTGGCGTTTCTGTCTCGCCACGAAACAGATATTGAAACTTTTTTGGTATCCGGATCCTGTGTGCCTCCACTTAAATCAATATTATCATTAGAATCGCGAAAAACATTTTCCACTGTTATTTTTCTTTCAAAAAAAGAATCTACGTTTGGCGCAACAGTTGAACCAATATTCCACTGTGAAGTAGACGAAGCAAAAGAAATATAATAATTTGTTCCAACAGAAAGACTTGAAAGATTTGCATTCCAACTTTTATCTCGTAAAAAACGTAATGCTTCAAGACCTTCTTCCGCTAAAAAATTAGCCCTTATTTTTTCCAAAGACTGGCTTTGTAAACGGTTTCCAATAACCGAAACCGCCGAAAGAGAAAATATGCTTACACTTATAATCGCTGAGGCAACCACAATCTCCACCAACCCAAAACCTAATTTATCCATAAAATAATTTTAACACAATTATTCTATATTGCCGGAAGAAAAAATGGTAATTGTTTTGGTTTTTTGCGGGTTGGAAATAGAACTAACCATGATTGTGCCCGAAGCGGAAGAAAAACCAGTAAGACGAGTAAAAACCGCATCGGAAGAACCACCAAGGTTTATTACGGAAACCTTTGCAAGTGACGGCGTCGCGTACGGTTCATTTGAAGAAGACCCCGAACTGTACGACGAACCAGCAAAAAGAACAATTTGATTTGTTTCAAAATGCACACCGTATTGTGTGTTTTTATTTCCAGAAAGCGTCCGAGACCGAGCATCACGCAAAATAGATATAATAGCCGAGTGCGCTTCATTTAATTGTGATGATTCGCGAAAAGAATTAAAACCGGAGGTTACTAAAATGGACACCACCACAACAACCGCAATGGAAACCAATAATTCTATAAGGGTAAAACCAAATTTCATATTTAAAATCCTCCTGCTAAATTATACATTGGTGAAACCATGGAAATCGCGAAAAAACCAACAACAACCCCAATCACTATCATTAAAATCGGTTCAATCACCGTAGAAAGATTTTTTGTGGCTGAATTTACCTCACTTTCATAAAATTTTGCTAGGTCCGAAAGCATCGCGGAAATTTTTCCTGTTTCCTCTCCCACAGCGATGAGTTCTCCGACCAAAGGAGGAAACAAACTATCGTGAGATAAAAAAGATTTTGAAATAGCTTCGCCCTTTTTAACCGAAACTGAAGCGCCTTCCAAAATTATTTTATAAAGATGGTTTTCAATAAGTTCCCTTGTAATATCAAAAGATTCCGCAATCGGAACTCCGGAAGAAATAAGAGAGCTTAAGGTCCGGCAAACCCGCGCCGCGTTAAACTTTCTGTTTATGTCTTTTACTAACGGAAAATAAGCAAAAGTATAGTCAAGAAATTTCTTTCCTAAATCAGTTTTTAAAAAATAATAAATCGCGTAAAAAATTGCAGCTAAAATAACTACAAAAAATATTCCGCTACTCTGTATAATATTGCTTACAAATATTATAAAAGATGTGGAGGCTGGAAGCTCAACGTTAAGTTCTTTAAAAGTCGCGACCAAAGACGGCACCACAAACATCATCATTAAAATAGCTATTGCCACCATTGTTAAAAGAATAATGGAGGGATAAATCATGGCGCCCCTGACTTTTTTTCTAAGAGCATAGTCTTTGCTTAACTGAAGAGTAACCAACTTTAAAGATTCTTCTAATTTTCCGGATTTTTCTCCGGAAACAACCATTTCTTTAAAAAATTTAGGAAACACTTTTGGGTGGTCCAGAAGTGCTTTGCTAAAAAGCCCACCACCTTTTACAGTATTTAGTATGTCGGAAATTACCAAATTAAATTTATTGTTTTTACTCTGTCTTAATTCAATTTCAAGAGCTCGAGTAAGAGAAAGTCCTGAACCCACCATCACTCCAATGTTTCTCGCAAAATTTATTTTTTCTTCAAGAGATATTCGCGTAAGAAAATTGGAAACAAAGTTTGATATTTTTTTTATTTTTGATTCTTTTGCTTCTGCTATGTTTATTACCGTAAATCCTCTTTGTTTGAGAGAATCGGCAAGATCAAATTTATTTTCGGCAATCTCTGTTCCTTCAACCGTGTTGCCTTCTTTTTCTTTAGCTTTGTAAAAAAATACCGGCATTTTATTCACTTGTAACTCTTAGTATCTCTTCTATGGTTGTAACCCCTTGCACGCATTTAAAAATTCCATCTTCAAGCATTGTCATCATGCCTTCAGATTTTGCTTGCTTTTCTATAGCATCGGAAGAAGCGTTTTCTATAACCAAATTTTTAATGGTTGAGGACATAAATAAAATTTCATGAACACCAGTTCTATTTGAATACCCATCCGGGCAATCTTCCGTTTGCACAGGTTTATAAAAAGGAATATCTGTCCAAGAAGAACTTTTTTCAACAATTCTTTCATTTTTTAAAAACATCAAAACCCTGTCCAAATCTACCGATTTTTTAAGTTCTTCAATTTCCTTGAGAGATAAAAAATATTTTTCCCGTTCCCCACAAAGCATTCTAACCAATCTTTGAGCTATTATTACGTTAACGGTGGAAACTATTAAAAATGGTTCTACTTTCATATCCAACAAACGAGGAAGAGCGCCTGCGGCTGAATTTGTGTGTAGTGTAGAAAGTACTAAATGCCCGGTCAAAGAGGCGTTTATGGCCAGTGACGCTGTTTCATTGTCGCGTATTTCTCCAACCATAACTATATCCGGGTCTTGACGAAGCAATGAACGCAAACCATTCGCAAAAGAAAGCCCAATATCCGGACGAACCTGTGTTTGATTTATTCTAGGAATTCTATATTCTATTGGGTCTTCTATTGTTGAAATATTTACGCCGGGATTATTTAACATTGATAAAATTGAATAGAGAGTTGTTGTTTTTCCGGAACCCGTGGGACCGGTTGCTAAAATCATTCCAACTGTTTTTTTTATATTTTTATGCAAAATTTCAAGTTGTTCTCCGTGAAAACCGAGTTGTTCCAAAGAAAATGCCTTGGTATCTTCCGGAAGAAGACGCAAAACAACTTTTTCTCCCTCAAACACGGGAAACACAGAAACCCTAAAAGAAAACTTGTAAGTTTCGGTCTCCAATTTAAACCTGCCATCTTGAGGGAGACGATGTTCGTCAAGCTTTAAATTTGAAAGCACTTTTATGCGCGCCACAACACTCGGAGCAATATTTTTTGGTAGAGTCATTGCGTCGCGCAATATTCCATCTACTCTGTATCTTACAAGAACATCTTTTTCCATTGGTTCAATATGAATATCAGAAGCTTTTTCTAAAATTGCGTGATGTAAAAGAGTATCAACTATTCTTACAACTGGTAATTCTTCCGCTGATTTTTCCAAATTTTCACCAAAAACATCTTCATTGCTAGGCATTTCTCTTTGAATATGCAACACATTTTCATCGGCCTTCATTTCATTTTCTTTTCCAACCAATTCCCCAAACTCAACTTGAAGGCTTTTTTGATACTGAGATAAAACAAAATTCATTGACTCAGAATCCGTGAGCCTAGGTAAAATTTTTAGATTTGATGTTTTTTTTATAAATGTAATGGTTTCCAAATCCTCTGGATCAAGCATTGCCACCTCCAAAGCCTGATCGGTTTTTTTAAAAGCTATTATTTTATGTTTTTTGGCAATTGGTTCTGGTATAAATTTTAAAATATCTTGATCAATTTTTAAGCCCTTAAGATTCACGAAGGGTATCCCTAGAATATAGGCCTTAAGTCTAGAAAGATTACTTTCTGAAATTTTTTTATCTTCAAGTAAAACATCTTCAAGATGTTTGTTTGTTTTTTGGGCCTTTTTTTCTGACTTTTTTAAATCTTCTTTCTCAACAAGTTCAGAATCTAGCAAAAAAGCTTTTAATTGTTGTTCTTCTATTCTCATTTTAAACTTTAAATATTTAAGTATGTAAATTTTTAAATATAATAAGTATTTTTACTCTCCAAAAACATTTTTAACTTTTAACAAAACGTCGTCCAAACTATAATTTGATTTCACCAAATATGTACGTGCGCCAAGAGATAATGCTTTTTCTATATCCGCACTACCTTCAAGATTTGTAAGAACTATAACTGGAATGACGGCAGTGTTTGGATTTTCTTTTAGAGCTTCTAGAACCTCAAACCCGTCTTTTTGCGGCAATATTAAATCCAGCAAAATAAGATCTGGTTTTTCGTTTTTGGCGATTTCTATACCCTTTTTTCCATCCAAAGCGGACAACACATTATAACCGTTTTCTTTCAGGGTTTCCTTAACAACATTTTGCAAAGATTCTTCATCTTCAATAAATAAAATTTTCTTCATATTTTTTTTAACTATTAATTTTACCTGCTGTGGGCAAGGTAAACCAAAAAATCGACCCTTTATTTTCTGAGGAAAAAAAACCCATTTTTCCTTTTGAAAGACTTATAATTGATTTGGCTATAAAAAGACCTATTCCGGAACCGGAAGTTTTATAACGGGCAACATTCTTTGATCTAAAAAACTTATCAAAAATTCTTTTTTGATCTTTTTGTGGTATTCCAGCGCCTTGATCAGTAATTTTCCATAATATATTTTTCCCCTCATGTTCAATATCAATTTCAATGCTTCCCCCGTTTAAGCTGTATTTTACCGCATTGTCCAATAAATACTCTATTACTCTTTTTACTCTAATTTTATCCGCGTAAACAAGTTGGTCAGATCCCAAAGAAACTGAAATCTTAACGTTCATAAGCAAAGCTTCTTTAGTGTACTGATTAACCACTTGTTCTGTAAGAGCTTGGAGAGAAAAAGACTCTGGATTTAAAACCATATCTCCATCTTCTATTCTGTTTACCTCTAAAAGGTCATTTACAGATTTTATCATTCTCTCATTTTGTTCGTAAACTCCTTTCAAAAATTCTCCAAACTTATCAGTTGATAAATTTTTCTTTAAATCTTCTGAAAGAAGCATATCAAGCTGCCATTTGATAGCAGACATCGGAGAACGGAGCTGGTGAGATATAATACTTATAAATTCAGATTTAGCCAAAGAAGATATGGCAATTCTTTCAAAAGAATTTATAATTATTTGGCCTATAAAAAAAATCATCGCGCTCACAGCAAGTACTATAAGCGCCGCAATTTCCGGCTCTTGATAAATTTTGGCTATTTTATAAGTTGTTAATATGGCCAAAATTTGCGCGCAACCCATAATCAAAAACAAAAACTGCGGGCAGTGAAATATGCTTACTCTATACTTTGAACAGGTTTTTTTGAGATTTAAAGAGTCAAACCAATTTTCTGATTCTTCCATAATCTCCAGTATAACACAAAGAGTTATCTGGATTTAAGAATCTTCAAAGCCTCAATGGTCGCTTTTGCTATGTTTATTTTATTTTTTGTGTGTGAAAGAGTTTTTAAGGAAGCATTAAAAACTCCTGCAAAAGAAAGAACTGTGCGCGCGGCCCCTCCAGCCACAAGTCCTTTTCCAGATTTTGCCGGTTTTATTATAACTCTTCCGCTGGAATATTTAGCTGAAACTTCGTGAGGAATAGAATTATCTTTATTCAACAATACAAATATCATGTTTTTTTTGGCATCTCTTGTGGCCTTTTCAATCGCCAAAGAAGTATCCGCTCCCTTGCCCAAACCAAATCCGACTCTGCCTTTTTTGTCTCCCAAAACTATAGCCGCGCGAAAACTAAAACGGCGACCCCCCGCAACAACTCTTGCAACACGACTTAAATCTATTAATTTTTGGTCAAATTCGCTTTTTACTTTATTAAATGGTCTCATTTTTTATAAATACTAACTACTAATTACAAAATACTTAAAATTTAAGTCCCTCTTCTCTCGCGCCGTCAGCAACTTCTTTTATTTTTCCTTTAAACAAATAACCACCCCTATCAAAAACTATCGTATCTATTTTTTTTTCTTTTGCCAAAACCGCAATTTTTTTTCCAGCCTCCCTAGGAGAAGACGATCTCAATCCTACAATGGTTTTACCAATTGAATCATCTATAATTTGCAAAAAAATATATTTGTTGGAACGAAAAACAGAAAGACGTGGACGTTCTTTGGTCCCAAAAATTTTCGCTCTCACTCTTTTGTGTCTTTGAATTCTACTAATCATATAATTTTGATATATCGATATTATTTTACGCCGTTCCTACGGCTTTCTTGCCAGCTTTTCTTCTAATAATTTCGCCTAAATAATGAATACCTTTTCCTTTGTATGGTTCAGGGGGCTTTTTTAATCTAATTGTTGAAGCAATCTGTCCAACAACTTCTTTATTAATACCGCTTATTGTTATAACATTTTTTTCAACTTTAAAAGAAATTCCTTTTGGCGCTTTTATTTTTATTGGATGCGTAAATCCCAAACTTAAAGAAAGATTCTCACCTTCCAATTGAGCTTTGTATCCAATTCCTTCAATTTCAAGTTTTTTTTCAAATCCATCCGTAACTCCTTTTATAGAATTTTTCAAAATAGAAACCATTGTCCCAAGCAAGGCTTTATTATTTTTTTGATTGTTAGGTTTTGATACCACCAAAAGCTCTTCGTTGTTTTGTTTAATTTCAATATTTTCGTGCACAAAAAATTTAACCTCCCCTTTTGGTCCACCAACAACAGCGTTTCCTTCTCTCAAAGCAAAATTAACGCCTTTGGGTAAAATAATCGGTTTTTTAGCAAGCCTTGACATATTACCAAATTTCAAATAAAAACTCTCCTCCAATTTTTAACGACCTTGCTTCTTTGTTGGAAACAATTCCTTTTACTGTGGAATACACCCCCCAACCAAAACCATTTTTTACTTTATGGATTTCTTTTGCTCCCAAATAAATCCTGCGGGACGTCTTGGAAAATCTTTTAAATCCAGAAACCTTTGGATTTTCAAACTCATCGTAAAGCAAAACCGCCTCAATAAGTTTTATATTCTTTTTTCCTTTTTTTGAAATTTCTCCAACCATCTTTTTTTCAAAAAGAACTTTCATAATCTCAAATTTTAATTTGGAATAAGGAAAAGATACGGTCTTTTTTCCCGCATTGCCAGCGTTTTTTATCCTTATTAACATGTCTCCGATTGGATCTGTTACCATGATGATTTTTTAATTCCCGCTATTAAACCTTCATTTGCAAGCTCTCTGAAACAAATTCTGCATAATCCAAAATCTCTCATATAAGCTCTTTTTCTACCACACCTAAAACACCGTCTTACTACCCTGCTTTTAAACTTTGGTTTTTTAAGAGACCGAACGTATGTTGATGTTTTAGACATTTTGCAAAGGAAAACCCAATAATTTAAATAAGCCAACCGCTTCGTTTTTTGACTTCGCGTTGGTAACTACTGTTACTTCTAAACTAAAAATATTTTTAACATCTTCGCCCATGGTCTCTGGAAACACAATATGTTCTTTAATACCAAATGTCAAGTTGCCAGATTGATCCACAGAACGCAATGGTATACCCCTAAAATCCCTTGTTCTGGGAATTGCCAAACTTATCAAACGCTCAATAAAAGCAAACATTTTTTCTCCGTGCAAAGTGACCTTAAAACCCACAATCTGACCCATTCTTGTTTTAAAAGATGAAATAGCTTTTTTGGCTGGACACGGAGATGGTTTTTGTCCAGTTATTAAACCAAGTTGTTTTTCCACTGATAAAACAGCGTCTTTATTGTCTTTTATTTTACCAACTCCAGAGTTTACAACCACCTTCAAAATCCTCGGCACCGCCATCGGTGTTTTATATCCAAATTCCTTTATCATTTCAGGAACAACTTTTTTTTGATATTTTTCTTTTAATTTTGACATAATTTTAAATTTAAATATTTAAGATATGTTGTTTTTGCAATTTTTGCAGACTCGTGATCTTGACCTTTTGTTGCAATTTTTACAAAACAACATTGTGTTAGATGAATGAATGGAAGAAGGCACAACAACAACTTCACCTTTTTGTCCGGCTTTTTTGGGACGTTCATGGTGTTTTTTTAAAGCAATGCCTTCCACAATAACCCTGTTTGATTTTGGAAAAACTCCAATAACCTTGCCGTTTTTACCGCGATCTTTTCCGGAAATTATTAAAACTGTGTCGCCTTTTTTTATTTTCATACTATTTCTTCTGCAAGTGAAACTATTTTATTAAAACCTTTATCTTTTATTTCACGGGGAATCGGGCCAAAAATTCTTCCTCCTTTTGGTTCATCTCCATCCAGTATCACCACAGCATTATCGTCAAATCTAATATAAGATCCGTCTCTCCTGCGATAAACATTTTTTTGACGAACAATAACAGCTTTTTGCACTTCTCCCTTTTTAACAGCTTTTCTTGGTTCGGCAAATTTTACCGCCACCACAATTTTATCACCAATCTTGGCATACCTACTGCGTGTTCCTCCCAAAACTTTAATACACTGGACCAATTTTGCCCCAGAATTATCGGCTACGTTTAACATTGTTCTGTGTTGAATCATATTTTTTATTTAACTAGTTTAATGACTTTCCATTTTTTGTCTTTAGATAATGGCTTTACAGATTCAATTTCAACACTAGATCCGACTGAAATCTGTTCCTCGGAATGCGCTTTATATTTTTTGGAAATTTTAATAAATTTTCTATAAATAGGATGTTCTTTAAAACGAGAAACTTCAACAGTTACAGTGTTGCGCATTTTATTTGATATTACTTTTCCATTTAAAATTTGGCTCATAATCGTGAAATAAATTTAGTTTTAATGGGAAGCTTTGACCCAGCTTTTTTTAACGCATCTTGCGCCACCTCCTTTGTAATTCCATCTATCTCAAAAATGACTTTTCCGGGACGCACAGGAAATACATAACCCACCGGATCACCCTTGCCTCCCCCCATTGTCACTTCCGGAGGTTTTTGAGTTATGGGTTTATCAGGAAAAATTCTAATCCAAAACTTTCCCCCTCTTTGAATAAATTTGGCAGCCGCTTTTCTCGCCGCTTCTATTTGTTTTGAATTTACCCAACACGCTTCTTCAGCTTTGAGTCCAAAAGAACCAAAAGCCAAAGTGGTACCCCTTGTTTCTTTGAGGATTCTCTTTGTCGCGTTTCTCTGCCATTTTCTAAATTTTACTCTTTTTGGAAATAACATAACTTTAAATTTAAATATTTAAAAATTTAAACATTTAAAAAATTTCACCCCGATAAATCCAAACCTTTATTCCTATATCTCCATAAGGAAGATGAGCTCTGCCTCTTGCAAAATCTATGTCAGCGCGCAAAGTTTGTAAAGGAATTCTTCCAGACCTCAACCACTCTCTTCTTGCCATTTCAGAACCATCCAAACGTCCGGCAAGCGCTATTTTCACACCCAAAACTCCTTTCCCTGAAGAAATTTTACTTAAATTTTGTTTTAAAACCCGCCTGAAAGGAAGCCTTTTTTCCAAATCATGAACTATTTGTTCAACCATTACATTCGCGTGGCTTTCTGGAGACTTTACCTCCAAAATATCAATCTTTAGTGTTGTTTTTTTGGTCTTTTTATCTTGAATAATATTTTGAAGTTCTTTTTTTAATTTTTCCACACCCTCACCCCCTCTTCCTATCAAAAGTCCAGGTCGCGCTGTTTTAATAATAACAACAAGATTTCCTGGTGATCTTTCTATTTCTACACCATCAACAAACATACCTTTAAGTCTTTTATTCAAAAAATCTCTAATTTCAACATCTTCTTGAAGAAGTGCTTTAAAGTTGCGACGGTTAAACCATCTGGATTTCCAGTTTCTTATAATTCCTAGCCTTATAGAGTATGGATGAGATATGTGGGTCATGATGAGTATTTAGTAGTTAGTAATTAGTAGTTAGTTTTTAGTACTAAGAATAATAGTAATATGGCTGGACCTTTTGTTGATTGGTGTAGCCATACCTCTTGCGCGTGGCAAAGAACGTTTTAAAGTCGGACCTTTATTTACCAAGATATTTTTTACAAAAAGAAGATCTTTTTCAATTTGAAAATTTTGTTTAGCATTCGCTATTGCGGAATTTAAAAGTTTTCTCAAAGGTAAAGCTGTCCGCTTGGTAACGCTTCTTAAAATATTTTCAGCTTCTTTTGTTGCTTTACCTTTTATCAAATCAGAAACCAACCGAACTTTTCTCGGTGATATCCTCAAATAATTAAGATGTGCTATAACTTGTTTCATATTTTATTTCTTTTCTTTTGTGGCTTCTGTTTTTGTTTTTTCTGTTTCTTTGGCTTTTTGTTCAATTTCTTTTTGCATTTTTCCTCCGTGTTTTACAAACTTGCGAGTTGGAGAAAATTCTCCAAGTTTGTGGCCAACCATTTCCTCTGCAACTTTAACCGAAATAAAATCCCGTCCATTATGAACTCCGAATTCAAAACCAACCATCTCGGGACTTATTGTGGATCTTCTAGACCATGTTTTTATAACAGTTGTTGAGCCTATTTTAACTTTGCCCATCTTTTTGATGAGTTTTGGATCTATATATGGTCCTTTTTTTAAACTTCTTGGCATAACTTTAAATTTAAATATTTAAATGTTTAAAGATTTAATTCTTTGTTCGACGACTAATAATCAAGTTTCTTGAATATTTCTTTTTGTTTCTAGTTTTTACACCCCTTGTTCCTTTGCCCCACATGTTTTTAGGTCTTCTTGTTCCTCTCATTGTTCTTCCTTCGCCTCCTCCATATGGGTGGTCCACTGGATTCATTGCTGAACCGCGAACTGTTGGGCGAATACCCATCCATCGCGACCTACCAGCCTTTCCAATTGAAACAAGGTTATGCTCATCATTTGAAACTTGTCCAATGCTTGCCCAGCATTTATCTAAAACCTTTCTTACTTCTCCGGATGGCATTTTGAGAGTCGCGTATCCACCATCGTGAGCCAAAACCACCGCAAAAGATCCAGCAGACCTCACAAAAATAGCTTTTCCATCTGGATTTGAAGCAATATTATAAACAAACGTACCTACCGGAATTTTACTTAATGGCAAACGATTACCAGGCAAAAGAGGCGCGTTTTGCGAGTTTAATAATTCTCTTCCCACTGTTACATCTTTTGGTAAAACAACATACCGTTTTTCTCCATCTTTGTATAATACAAGACCCAAAAACGCGCTTCTACTGGGATCATATTCAACAGACAAAACTCTGGCTGGAATATCTTTTTTGTTAAACAAAAAATCTACAATTCTAAACAAACGTTTTGCTCCACCACCTTTATGGCGGACAGTAATACGGCCAGCGCTATTTCGCCCAACAAATCTTTTTCCTCCAAAAACCAAAGATTTTTCTGGTTTGGTTTTTGTAATAAAATCACGATATTTTATACCGGTTAAATTTCTTCTTGATGGACTTGTTGGATTATAAGTTTTCATAAATTAAAATTCTATTTTATGTCCTTCTTTTAACCTTACAACAGCTTTTTTGTATCCAGCCTTTTTACCGATAATATTTCCTCGAATCCTTTTTTTTGGTTTGGTATTTACAATTCTCACAAAATCAACCTTTACTCCATAATGTTTTTCAACCTCTTTTTTGAGCATAATTTTGTTCAGATTTTTTTGTATTTTAAAAACATAGGAATTGATACCCTGAAGATCGGATGATTTTTCTGAAACATGAGGAATCATGCCCTCTGGAACGCTGTTGGTTTTTTTGGAAGTATCTTGAATCTCTTCTTTCTTTAAAATTTTCTTTTCTTTTCCAAAATCAGAAGAGGGTGTTATTTTTTTAACACCTTCTTTGGAGGTCCGACCGGAGTCGGACCGATTCTTTTTTTGAAAAAAATTAAACGGCATATGTTTTTATTAATTCTTCTATGCTTGATTTATCAAAAATTATATATTTATTTTTTAAAAGCGCGCCTGTGTTCAAATTTCTCGGCTCTTCATATGAAACAAATGAGAGATTATTCAAAGCCCTTTCAATTTCTTTGTTTTTTGGCACAGCCACCAAAGATTTTCCGCCCCGTTCTCCGACTCTATAAATTTTTGCGCTCTCTCTCAAGTTTTTAAAAACAGTAATCGCTTCTTTTGTTTTTGGTTTTTCCAAAGAAAACTTATCCAAAAACACAATTTCTTTTTCTTTTAATTTTTTTGAAAGAAGAGAAAACAACGCTCCTCGTTTCATTTTTTTGTTTATTTTTACTTCATAATTTCTTTCATTTCTGGGTCCATGCGAAACTCCTCCACCCTTCCAAATAGGAGACCTTGTTGAACCGTGACGCGCTCGTCCCGTACCCTTTTGTTTCCATGGTTTTTTGCCTCCCCCACTAACTTCGCCCCTTGTTTTGGTATGCGCCCATGGTTGGCGTTTATTTGCCTCTTCCCCGTCAAAAACCTGCTTTACCAAAACAGGACTCCAAGTTGCATCAAAAATACGGTTAGGAAGCTCAATTTCCCCCGCTTTTTCGCCTTTTATATTGTATGTTTCTACTACCATATAAAAAAACCTGTGAGATTAAGGCCTTTTTTAAAAAAGACCGCAACTCACAAGTATTTACGATGTTAGCATATAGTAAAAAATCATGCAAGCTACATGATTTTTTACGCAAGTGCTTGGATTTCCATCTTGCTGCCCCGATGTCCTGGGACAGCGCCGGAGATAGCGATAAGATTTTGTTCTGGAAGGATTTTTACGATTTTGAGATTGCGTACCGTAACTCGATCGCTTCCCATTCTGCCTGCCATTCGGATACCCTTTGCCACTCTTCCTCCAGCTCTACCCCCTCCTCCACCAATAGCTCCCGGTTCTCTTTCGGAATGCTTTTGTCCGTGAGTTCGAGATCCACCATGAAAACCGTGTCGTTTTACCACACCCTGAAAACCTTTTCCTTTTGATGTGCCAATTACTTTTATTACGTCTCCTTCTTTGATGGATAACGCCTCATCGGAGCTTTTTGTCAAAACCCAAGTTATCGGAATTACTTTTCCGGTATCATCAAAAATCTGAGACATTTCCATTTTGGTTACTATCATATTTTTATTTATAGTGAGTTTATTGAACTACATCTTAACTTCAATATCAACTCCTGCCGGCAAGTTAAGGTTGGTTAAAGAATCTATAATCTTTGGATTTGGGTTTAAAATATCAATAACACGCTTGTGAACGCGCATCTCAAACTGCTCTCTTGAATTTTTATAAACAAAAGAAGAACGGTTTACTGTATATTTTCTAATTTCCGTGGGCAAAGGAATTGGGCCTACCACCAAAGCTCCATGACGCAATGCGGTATCAACAATTTGTTTTACAGAAACATCCAAAATTTTGTGGTCATACGCTCTTACCCGTATGCGAAGTTTTTGCCCTACCGCTGGTATTTCAGGAGCATCTTTTTTTACAGGCTTTTTTTGTGCTGTTTTAATATGAGCTTTTTTTTCCGCAACTTTCGGCATTTGTTTTCAAGTTACCCAATATTTATTATTTAATATTTTATTTAAGAATTTTTGTTACAACTCCGGCTCCCACCGTCTTTCCACCCTCTCTTATGGCAAATCTTTGTTTTTCTTCCAAGGCAACTGGAGCTATAAGCTTTACTGTAAATTTAATTGTATCGCCCGGCATAACCATTTCAGTGCCTTGTGGCAACATAACCTCTCCGGTAACATCAGTTGTTCTAATGTAAAACTGTGGTTTGTATCCTGCAAAAAATGGAGTGTGTCTACCACCCTCTTCTTTTGTCAAAATGTAAACTTCGGATTCAAATTCGGTGTGAGGAGTTATTGAACCTTGCTTCGCCAAAACTTGACCTCTTTCAACGTCCTCTTTTTTGGTTCCACGAAGCAATAATCCAGCGTTGTCTCCTGCTATTGCTTGATCAAGTTGTTTGTTGAACATTTCAATGCCGGTTATGGTTGTCTTTTGAGTGTCACGAAGTCCTACAATCTCCACTTCTTCGTTAATATTTAACTTTCCTCTTTCAACTCTACCAGTAACAACTGTTCCTCTTCCTTCAATTGAAAATACATCCTCTACTGGCATCAAAAATGGTTTTTCAATATCTCTCACTGGTTCCGGAATAAATTCATCCAAAGCGTTTGTAAGTTCTAAAATTTTCTTTACCCATTCGTCGTCAGCCGATTTCGCTTCAAGAGCTTTCAGTGCTGAACCTTTTATTATTGGGGTTTTTTCTCCGTCATATTCGTATTTTGAAAGAAGTTCTCTTACTTCGGTTTCCACTAAGTCAACGAGTTCTTTGTCGTCAACCATATCAACTTTGTTGATAAACACAACAATTGCCGGCACGCCTACTTGGCGGGCAAGCAAAATGTGTTCTCTTGTTTGAGGCATCGGTCCATCGGTCGCAGCAACCACCAAAACCGCGCCGTCCATTTGAGCGGCTCCGGTAATCATGTTTTTTATGTAGTCGGCATGTCCGGGAGCATCTATATGCGCGTAATGTCTTTTGTCCGTTTCGTATTCAGAGTGGTGCAAAGCAATTGTAATGCCTCTCTGGCGCTCTTCTGGGGCGTTATCAATTTCATCAATTTTTTCCAATCGGACTTTTTTGCCTGCAAGATTTAAAGAATGCAAAATAGACGCTGTTAAAGTTGTTTTGCCGTGGTCAACGTGTCCGATAGTTCCTACGTTGAGGTGCGGCTTTGTTCGTTCAAATTTCTCTGCCATAGTTTTATTAAAAAATTAAACTTTTAATACCAATAATGTAATCCGCCAGTTGACGAAGCATTATGAAAATAAGTGTATCAGAGGCAATAAAAAGCGTCAAGGCACAACAAAAAAAAACGGCGTCATTGACGCCGTGGTTTTTTATTCGGGAATTATACCCTCTGAAATTTTTTCTTGCTTATTAATATTTACTTTTCTATTAAAACACGTAAATAATCTATCTTGATTTTCGGAAACCATCACAACGGACCCAAACCCAGTTTTTGTAACAATAACCATTGGACTTTTTGTTGAAGAAATATCAACCTTTACGCCATTTGGAAGCAAAACCGTCATCTCTCCAGAAAGTTGAAACGGTTGCATTTCTTTCAACTTATCTTCTTTTGGCATTCTTCTCTTCTCCTTTTGTTGTTTAAGTTGGTCAAATAGAACCTACCATCATACCTGTAAATTGTCAATCGCAATATAATTCTAAAAGTCTTTTACGAGCTTTTATTTTTTTAGAAACTATGCTTCCCAAATCTGATGAAATACCTGATGCTAACTCTATTAGTTCTTTTTCTTGATTTTCAGATTCAATGGCTCCTTCCAAGTAACTTTTTAAAATCAATTCTACTTCTTCTTTTGTTGGTCCACGCCCCAATAATGATACTGCTGTCTTAAAATTTACCCCTCCTCCACATCTCGCCAGTTCCAAAGCAAAAGACTCCAAAATTTTTTTATCTGCCCCCAACCTAGCAAATTTCAACATTAAAATCTCTTGCGGCAAAGTGACCGAGTGAACCCACCGATGAATCTTTTTGCGTCTTGCCAAGTATTTTAGAAAAACATTGTTTATTGTACTACACAACACCCCAAATTTTTCCGCGATAAAAAACGCTGAATTAAAGTACCCTCTTGAAAGGTAAAGCAAATCAAGATCACTATCCAAGGTTTCATATCCTTCTTTCATCAAAGTTTCCACAATACTATCCACCGAAACCAGTTTTTGAGACACAAATTACCTCTTTCTCTAACTTCTATCTAAAAATAATTTAGACTTAAACAGGAAGGTCGTCAAGATCAACTTCTTCGTCCAAATCTAAATCTTCTTCCACAAGTTCTTCAGAAATTAATTTATCTTCATCGTTCATCTTATTTCTTGCCTTCTTTTATAAGCTCTGCCACGCTTGCCGGCACTTCTTCGTAATGATCAAATTCCATAGTGTAACTGGCTCGCCCCTCTGTCATAGACCTTAATTTTGTAACATAACCAAACATTTCAGATAACGGAACCATCGCATCAACCACTTTTATGTTTCCGCGTTCAAACATTCTCTCAATTTTGGCTCTTTTAGAACTCAAATCACCAGTAACATCCCCCAAAAATTTTTCCGGAGCCACTACCTCTACTTTCATTATAGGTTCCAAAAGAATAGCATTCGCCCGTTTTGCTGCTTCTTTAAAAGCCATGGAACCAGCGATTTTAAACGC
>DATDXD010000001.1:0-22237 GCA_036517275.1 Minisyncoccota bacterium | reverse complement strand
TTGTTTATGGATTGAAGAAGCAGTTCAACCACCTGAGGTGGTTGAGAAAATACATTTAGTTTTGATTGAGGTTGGACAGTGGTTAGGTTTTAATAAAATTGTGGCGCAAACAAAAGCGCGAGTTATTATAAAAAGATTTTCTTCTCCTCTGCAGGATCCTATTAATAGAATTTTGGGACAAAAAGATAGACAGCTAGGTAATCCATATATTGATATCCCTTTGCGAGAATTGAGCAAATTGTTTGTTTCGGCGCCAACGCTAAAAGAGGCGCAAAAATTGTATTCAAATTTAGCTTAAATCAGCTTCATGTAAACAGTATAAGTTATCCACTTGTGCTGTTTTTGTTTGGTGGGATACAATGAAATGGAGGTGGGAAAATGTGGAAAAACCTGTGGATAATGTGGATAACTTCGGCCTCTTAGCTCTAATTTTAAGCTTATGCTCATCGGAGAATATCTACACACCATAGATCAAAAAAACCGCCTCTCTGTTCCTTCAAAATTTCGCAAAGAACTTGGGAAGATTGTTGTTGTATCCCGCGGTTTGGATAAGTGTCTTTTTTTATATCCTCTTTTGATGTGGGAAAAATTGGCTCAAAAACTTTCAACTGAATTGCCGTCAGGAAAAGCCGAAAACAGGCAGTTTATGCGTTCAATGGTTGCCGGCGCTTCGGATATTGAAATAGACGCCTTAGGAAGAATTTTACTTCCTGAAAATCTAAAACAATTCGCGTCTTTAGACAAAGAAGCAATGGTTGTGGGACTTTTTAACAGGGTTGAAATTTGGAATCCGGAAATTTGGAAAACGTATAGTGAGTCCGCAAATCAAAACACAGAGTTGATAGCCGAAAAACTGGGAGAACTAGGAATGTACTGATATGCACGTTCCTGTTTTAGTAAAAGAAACTCTAGAATATTTGAATCTCAAAAAAGGAGAGAATGTTGTAGACGCAACTTTAGACGGAGGAGGACACGCTAAACTGTTTTTGGAGGTTATAAAACCCAACGGAAAAGTTTTGGGTATAGAGCAAGACCAGAAAATGATTGACGCGTTGGGGTTAAGAGTTAAGGGTCAAGATTTATGGAAAAACTTGATAATTGCTGAGGGAAATTTTAAAGATATAGTTCAAATTGCCCAAAAGAACAATTTTCAACCAGACGTGATTTTTTTTGATCTAGGAATGTCCACTTGGCATCTTAGAGAAAGTGGTAGGGGATTTTCTTTCCAAAAACAAGATGAAGTTTTGGATATGAGAATGTCTAAAAACATTGAACTTACGGCGGTTGAAGCATTGAATAGTTTTACATCCGACAAACTTGCCCAAATTTTTAAAGATTACGGAGAAGAAAGAAAAGCGTATTTTTTGGCAAAACGTATTGTTGAAAAAAGAAAGCTTAAAAAAATATTTACGGTTGCCGATTTAATAGAAGTTTTAGGAACAGACAATCCTAAAACGCTTGCGCGAATTTTTCAGGCTCTACGAATTTTTGTAAATGATGAAATAAATTCTTTGCGGAAGGGAATTGTGGGAGCGTTTGAAATTTTAAAAAACAAAGGAAGAATAATAGTGCTTTCATATCACTCACTTGAAGATAGAGAAGTCAAAATATTTTTTAAACAAATAGAAAAAGAAAAAAAAGGAAAAACTTTGAAAAAACCAATAATTCCGAGCTTGAATGAAGTAAGGTTAAATCCAAGCGCTCGGAGCGCGAAAATGAGAATTTTATGGAAAATATAATTTCTACAATTTATATAATCCCGCAAAAGAAGCTTGTTAAAAGTGCGGTTTTGTTTTTTGTGGGTCTTACAGCCTTGTATTTATTTCTTTTAGGCAGTATTTTTAGCCATATAGAACAAAAAAAGGAGTTATCCGTGACTTTGGAGAAGGAATCGCAAGCGCTTTATGCTTTGGAAGAAAGTGTTTCGCGGGAAAGAATCGGACTTAATTCTTTTTTGGAGCTTGGCTATGCCGAAAGCCATAAATTTGAAATAATCAAAACCGCAAGAAATGTCGCAAGTATCCAAACGCCTCACTACTAAACGGCTATATATTATTGTTGTTGCCGTATGCGTGGTGTTTTTTTTGATTTTTTTACGTCTTTTTATTCTTCAAGTTATAAATCATGAAAAATATAGTAAAATTTCTTTGAATCAAAAAGAAAATTTTTTTAAAAGTTCATTTCCCAAAAGGGGAGACATTTTTTTAATCAGTAAAGACGGAAGATATTTTGTGGCGGCTTCAAACAAAAAAGGTTTTTTGGCATACCTAAATCTTAGAATTTTGGAAAATCCAGAAGAAGCTTTTTTGAAACTTAGTCCATTAGTAAATATACCTAAAGATGATTTTTTAAAGCTTGTCCAAAAAAAAGACGATCCTTTTGAAATATTGCAAAAAAAATTGACCGAAGAAGAGGCGGAAAAAATTTTATCTTTAGGCATAAAAGGTGTTGGAATAACTGGCGACGAGTGGCGTTTTTACCCTTCGGGCGCTTTTTTGAGCCATGTTTTGGGTTTTGCGTCTGTTAATTTGGATATTGCGGACGGAAGATATGGCGTTGAAAAATTTTATAACGATGTTTTAGGTGGGAGCAAAAGTAAGTTTAAATCAATGGGTTTTTTCTCGGCAGTTGCTTCAACTTTTGGAGAAACTTTAAAAGATGGCCAAGATGTTTTTTTAACAATGGAGCCAACTGTTCAAAAAAATGTTGAAGATGAACTTGCGAAACTTTTTAGCAAATGGAATGCAAAATCTGGTGGAGCCGTTATTTTGGAACCCAAAAGCGGAAAAATAATTGCCATGGCCGCGTTTCCAGAGTTTGACCCAAACAAGTATTTTATGGAGAAAAATTTAAACGTATTTTTAAATCCTTTTACCGAAAAAATTTTTGAAATGGGTTCGGTGTTTAAACCCATTACAATGGCTATAGGAATTGATTCTGGCGCCATAACTCCGGAAACAACATATATTGATAAAGGTTTTGTGGAAATAGGTAGCGCGAAGCTTCGCAATTTTGATGAAAAACCAAGGGGAGAGCGCAATATGACACAAGTTTTGGAAGAATCTTTAAATACTGGCGCTGTTTTTGCGATGCGGAAGACGGGCAAAAAAAATTTTAAGGAATATTTGCGTAATTTCGGATTTTATGAAAAAACAAATATTGACTTGCCGGGAGAAGTAAATAACAATCTTTCAAACTTAGAAAGTGAAAGGGAGGTGGAATTTGCAACCGCCTCTTTTGGACAGGGAATTGCTGTTACTCCAATTTCAATGATTAGGGTTTTGGGAATTTTGGCAAATGGAGGTAAGTTAATAAAACCTGTTATTTTGTCTAAAAATGACCAAAAAGAAGAACAAAATGAAGGTAAACAGGTTATAAAAAAAGAAACAGCCTTTTTGGTTAGCAAAATGCTGGTTGATGTGGTGGACAATACTTTGGCCGGAGGCAAAGCCAAAATAGACGGTTATAGCATTGCGGCAAAAACAGGTACGGCACAAATACCAGATCCAAAGACTAGAGGATATTCAGAAGAGTTTTTTCATTCATTTTTTGGATATTTTCCGGCTTATGATCCCAAGTTTTTGATATTTCTATTTTTAGAAAAACCGGTTGGAATAAAATACGCTTCACAAACTCTAACCGATCCGTTTATCAATATTACAAAATTTCTTATAAATTATTACACGATTTTACCGGATAGATAGTATTATGAAAAAAATTGTTACATCAATTATTGCTTGGGAAGCGCGGATTGCCGTGTTAAAAAATAAGCCGAAAATAATCGGTATTACTGGTTCCGTTGGAAAATCTTCTACCAAAGAATTTATTTCGTGTTTACTATCTAAAAATTTTAAGATAAGACAAAGTCCCAAAAGTTATAATAGTAAACTTGGTTTCGCGCTTTCTGTTTTGGGTTTACCGACTTATTTTAATAATAATATTTTCGGATGGTTTAAAAATATAGTAAAAGGGTTTTTAGAAATTTGGAATAAAAAATTTCCTGATATTTTGGTGCTTGAAATGGGAATTGATCATCCTAAAGACATGGACGATCTTATTAAAATTGCCTTTCCTGACATTGCTGTTGTAACGGCGATTGGTGAAATACCAGTCCATGTTGAATTTTTTTCCGGACCTGAAGCGGTGGCGCAGGAAAAAGCAAAAATTTTAAAATATTTATCTTCCAATGGATATGCGATTTTAAATTTTGATGATGATGTAGTTTGGAGTATGAAAGAAAAAACAAAAGGAAAAGTTATAAGTTTTGGTTTTGGGGATTCGCAAATTGGTGGAGCTGACTTTTCGGCATCTAATTTAAAAATTTCTCTTTCTGGCTCAACTTTTAAAATGGATTTTGAGGGTTCATCTGTTCCTGTGCATTTAAAAAATGCTTTGGGTAAACAAAACGTTTATCCAGCTCTCGCGGCGGCTGCTGTGGGCAAAATTTTAGGATTGAATTTGATAGAGATTTCTGAATATCTTTCTTTGTGCGAATTACTTTCGGGGCGAATGAAATTGATTGAAGGAATAAAAAATACAAAAATTATTGATGACTCTTATAATTCTTCGCCTTTGGCGGCGCACGCGGCTCTTGACACGATTTCGGAATTGGAAGCAAACTTGCCCGACGGAAAGGTGGGAAGAAAAATAGCTGTTTTGGGAGATATGCTTGAGATTGGTAAATATACAATAGAAGCCCACAAAGCGATGGGTCAAAAAGCCGTAAAAGCGGTAAATGTTTTAATAACTGTAGGGCTTCGCGCGAAATTTGCTTTTGACGAAGCGCTTGCTTTGGGGATGAACAAAGCAAATTTGCATCATTTTTCAACTTCTAAAGAAGCGGCGTCGTTTGTTAAAGACTTGATAGAGGAAGGGGACTTGGTTTTAGTCAAAGGTTCACAAGGGATGCGAATGGAGCGAGTTGTTGAAGAAATTTTGGCCCACCCCGAAGACGCGTCAAAACTTTTGGTGCGCCAGGAAGATTACTGGAAAAAGAAAGAATAAACAAGTATAATAAATTTGATTTTGCTCTCATCGTCTAGCCCGGTCTAGGACACACGGTTCTCATCCGTGTAACACCGGTTCAAATCCGGTTGAGAGCACAACTATTTTTGTTCTTCCTCGTCTTTTTTGTGCATGTGGAAAATGATGCCCTTTTGGGCTATTAAAGAAATACTATAGAGAGTAAGGGTTGTGGATAAAATTATAAAAACAATGGTAAATATTCTAGAAATTTCATGCGTGGGTGTTAGGTCTCCATATCCTACGGTTGACGCTGTGGATACCGCAAAATAAAGGGCGTTTATAAAACTCCAACCCTCAATTGCTCTGTAAAATAAAGCTGCCGTTAAAACAATAATTGCCAATATGGACAACGAAAGTCTAAGTCGTAATTCTATGTGTTTGTGGTTGCTACGCAAATGAAATGATTCAAGCATATTAGTATAATGATACCACATTCAATTTTGTTGCGTTGTAATTAGTATGATAAAACGTGGTTTTACGATTTTAATGGTTGTGTTTTTTACGCTTTTTTTGAGTGTTGTTTTTAATAAATCTTCTATTCCATTTCTAGAGTCCTCGGTTCAAAAAGTTTTTGACAATACTGTTGTGCGCGTTGCGGGCAAAGAAATAAAAGTTGAATTAGCGGATACGGAAGAAAAAAGAACTAAAGGACTTAGTGGAATAAAAAAATTACAGGAAAATTCCGGAATGCTCTTTATTTTTGAAATTCCAGCAGAGTATCACTTTTGGATGAAAGATATGCGGTTTCCACTGGACATAATTTGGATTGGTGAAAATAAAAAAATCGTAGCGATTTCAGAAAATATTTTTCCAGAAACTTATCCGGCGTCTTTTTCTCCATCTGAACCGGTAAAATATGTTTTGGAAGTAAACGCGGGATGGACAAACAAGAATGGAGTGAGGGTGGGGGAGTTTATTGAATTATAACCTTTTCAATTACCACTGCTTCCACTGGTACTCCGTTTTGGTCTGTTTCAACTTTGGCAATTTTATCAACAATTTCCATTCCCGAAACAACCTTTCCAAAAACAGGATGACTACTTGCTGCTGGTGGTTTGTCAAAATCTAAACCGATGTTATCTACAAGGTTTATAAAAAATTGACTGCCTCCGCTGTTGGGCTGACCCGTGTTTGCCATGGAAATTGTCCCGCGGACATTTGAAAGCCCCGAAACAAATTCGTCTTTTATTGTGTATCCAGGACCACCCCTGCCGTAAGAAGATTTATCCGCGCTTTTTGAGTTTGGGTCTCCTCCTTGAATCATAAAACCGTCAATTACTCTGTGAAATTTAATATTGTCAAAAAATCCCTCATTTGCCAATTTCAAAAAATTTCCCGCTGTTTCCGGCATTTTATCCATAAAAAGTTCTATGGAAATATCGCCCAAGTTTGTTTTTAAAATTACTGTCGGGTTTTCTAAATCTTTTTTAAACATAAAAAATAGTCCTAATCCAATAACAATTATAATGACGATTAATATAAACTTTCTCATTTTTTGATTTTATCATATAATTTTAATTATGTTAAACACTTTTTGGCATGTGGTTTTGCTATTCGCGGCGTTTGGCGGGTTTTTACTCGCGTTTTATATAAGGCATAAAAAACACGCGAATGAAAAATTGGTTTGTCCATTGGATTCTGATTGCGAATCAGTCATTCATAGTGATTACTCTGTATTTTTGGGTATGCCGGTTGAAATTTTGGGCATGGTTTATTATGGAATTATAACTTTCTCTTATGTAGTTTTTTTTGTATTTCCGCAGTTTATTTCGCCCTTGGTGGTGTTTTTGGCGCTTCTATTATCCACAACCGCGTTTTTCTTTTCTTTGTATCTTACATCCATACAAATTTTTGCCATACGGCAGATTTGTACATGGTGCTTGGTTTCGGCGGGACTTTCAACTGCGATATTTTTTACAACATTAGCGGGTTCGGAATTTGGTTTTGTAAATCTTCTTGCCGAGCACAAAAATATTATAGTAATGCTTCATCTTTTTGGTTTTGGAATAGGTTTGGGGGCTGTTACAATTACTGATGTCCTGTTTTTTAAATTTTTGAAAGATTTTAAAATTTCAGAATTTGAAGCGGATATTTTACACACTCTATCGCAAATTATTTGGTTCGCGCTCGCGGTGGTTATAATTTCAGGGTTTGGTCTTTATCTTCCGGAAATTCAAGAATTAAACCAGTCTGGAAAATTTTTGGCAAAAATGATAGTGGTGGCGATAGTTTTGATCAACGGAATATTTTTAAATATTGTTATTTCTCCAAAATTGATAAAAATTTCTTTTGGGAAAAAACATGAGCATGAAGACGGCGAACTTTTGAAACTCCGAAAATTCGCTTACGCTTCCGGAGCTGTTTCGCTCGCTTCTTGGTATTACGCTTCCGCTTTGGGAATGGCTAAAAATCCCTCTTTGGGTTTTCGTGGATTGCTTTTGGTTTATTTATTTATGCTTGGAGCAGGCATATTGATAAGCCTAGTTTTTGAACGGGCTAATTCAAGAAAAGAATTATAATTTTTTTAAAGTTTTCTGCCTTTGATTTTAAATGGTTTATTTGTTATAAATCTAATGGCTGTATATTGAAAAAAGGAGCAATCTGGTGGAAACAATAATTAAGCGCAAAAAAGTGTTTGTGGTAGACACAAGCGTTTTAGTGCATGACGACAAGGCAATTGAGCACTTGGGGGATAATGAAGTCGTATTGCACGGAGTTGTTTTAGAAGAACTTGATGGTTTAAAAAACAAATCGGATGAAGTTGGTTTTGTGGCTCGCTCAGCAATACATCGTTTGGAAGAATATCGTCTCAAGGGTTCATTGAGGGATGGTGTATCTACTTCCGCAAACGGATTTTTACGAGTGGATTTCACCGACGATAGGGATTTTGAAAAATTGCCTGTAGGGTTTGAAAGAACCAATGACAATCGTATTATTTTACTGGCAAAAAAAATTATAGATGAATCTGACGGACAAACAGAAGTTATTTTAATAAGCCGTGACATTAATCTTAGAGTAAAAGCAAATGCTTGTGGAATTAAATCTGGGGATTATGAGTACGACAAAAAGGGGCTTTATAGCGGCACCAAAATTCTTGAATTTCAAGAGGAGTGCGATGCGGATATTTTTCAAATTATTCATGGCGAAGGGTTTATTGGCGAAGATGTTGTTTTGAAGTATTTAAAAGAACCTGTTGAACTTGTCCCAAATCTTTGTTGTTTTTTTAAAAAACCAACCGGAGAGCAGTGTCTCGCGATATACAAAAAATCTTTATCAGGGTTTAAACTTGTTTCAAAATTTAATAAAGGACAAAAAAAGAATGGAGTTGTTCCAAGAAATCACGAGCAGTTATTTGCTTATCATCTTCTTACTGACCCCGGAATTGTAATAGTAACTTTGGTTGGAAAACCTGGCAGTGGAAAGACGCTGATAAGCACTCTTGCGGGTTACAATCAAATAGACGAAGGACCAAATTCATTTCAACAACTTATTGTTTATAGACCAAATATAGAGTTGGGTCCAAAATTAGGGTATTTACCGGGGACTTTAAAAGAAAAATTTGATCCGTGGACACAACCCATACTTGATCAGTTGGATTTAATATTAAAGGATAGAGAAAAAAATAATAAATCCAAAGAAGGATTTTCAAAAAATCAAGCAATAAATGACGATCTTGAACATTTTTTCTTAAATAATCTTGTTGTTATATCTCCAATTTCATTTTTGAGGGGAAGAAGTTTGCACCAAAAATTTATAATTGTGGATGAGGCGCAAAATTTAACTAAACATCAAATAAAAACAATTGTGACTAGAGTGGGAGAGGGAGCCAAAATTGTTCTTACCGGAGATCTTGACCAAATAGATAATCAAACAGTTAATAGATTTTTGAGTTCAGAATCAAATGGGCTTACTCATGTGATTCAAAGATTTAAGGGTCAAGAGGTTTATGGACATATTACAATGAAAAAGTCAGAACGTTCACCTTTGGCTCAGCTTGCTGCCGATATTTTATAAATTATTTCAACCCCCTCAAATGGGGGTTTGTGTTATAATAAATACAGGTCGATTTTTATTAAATATTTTAATATTTAAATTTTAGTTATGAGTGTAAAAAATTTCACATTAACGGCCGGATTTTTGTTTTTGGGAATTGGGCTTTTGCATATTGTGCGTATTATTTATGGATGGAGCGCTATAGTTGGCGAGTGGAGTTTACCTCTTTGGGCAAGCGGAGTTGGTGCGATAGTCGCATTCTTTTTGTCGTTTCAATCTTTTAGAATAAACGGCAAGTCATAATTTTTTTCATGTTTAGGGTTTTATTGGCAGTAGTTTTAGCTGTTGTTGTTTTTGTTGTGGGGGGTTATTTTTTGCCTTTTTTATCCACAGAAGAACTTTCGAATGTTGGGATTGAAGAAGAAAAAAAAGATCAAGTTTTAGAACCGGCTGTAAAAAAAGAGGTTATAAAATCTAAACCACTTTTAGTGGTGAGAGACGAGGTCAAAATAGAAACCTCTATTTTAACTGTTGGAGGCGTAATATCGTGGACAAATTTTTTCAGGCAAACTAATAACTTTACGGTTCTTAAAGAAAACAATATTTTAAATTCTATAGCTTCAAGCAAACTGGAAGACATCCTGGGTCGACAATATTTTGAACATGTTTCTCCAAGTGGGGAGGGAGCGGGAGATATTGCGAACAAATTTGGTTACAAATTTGTTCTTATTGGAGAGAATTTGGCGATGGGAGATTTCAAAGACGATGAGGATGTGGTAAAAGCATGGATGAATTCTCCCGGACATCGCGCGAATATTTTAAAACCCGCGTACATTGAAATTGGTGTTGCCACAAAAAAAGGATTTTTTAACGGAAGAGAAGTTTGGGTGTCGGTACAAATTTTTGCCGTACCATTGTCATTTTGTGATTCTCCGGATGAAAATATTTTGGTGAAAATTGAATCAAACAAGATTCAATTAAAATCGAACAAAGAACATTTGGATTTTGTTCGCGAAATAATTGAAAAAGAAAAATATCAAAGCAGGGAAGAATACGAAAGTTTAGTTGCGGAATATAATTCTTTGGTTCCTTCGTATAATTTTCTTTCACAAAACACAAAATCGCTGGTAGAACAATATAATTTGGAAGTATCTTTGTTTAATCAATGCGTCGCGTCGATTGAATAAATATTTATTTTTTCTTCTTTGCCTTTTACCGCGGCGTTACCGAGGTTTTTTAATTTGTAATTGTTTTCCAATTTGTTTTTGGTTTTCTCGCTTATTATAATTTCCGCGCCAAATTCTTTATTTAATCCTTCAAGCCGGGAAGCTATGTTTACTGCGTCTCCAATCGCGGTGTACTGCACCCGTTCTTCTGAACCTATGTTTCCGGCAACCGCGTTGCCTGTATGGATTCCCACGCCTATTTTTAGTCCGGGGAATTTTCTAATTGCTTGAATCATTTCAACTGCGGTTTTGACAGCTAAATCGGCTTGATTTTTGTTTTCTACTGGCGCTCCCCAAAACGCCATTATCGCGTCTCCAATGTATTTATCCAATGTTCCTTTATTTTGGATTACTATTTTTGTCATCAAAGAAAAATATTCATTTAAAAAGTTCACTAATGTTTTGGGATCTGTTTTTTCAGAAAAAGCGGTGAATCCGCGTATGTCGGAAAATAGTATTGTAATCTCTTTTTCTTCTCCGCCCAAATCAACTTTATCCGGATTTTTTAAGATTTGATTTAAAACATCCGGCGAAACATATTTTCCAAAAATATTTTTTATTTTTTTCTTTTCTTTTCTTTGGGCTAAATATTTAAATAAAAAAACAGTTACAGACGACAATACCCAAGCAAAATTTAAATGCACGATATTTACCGAAAAACCTTTTTCAAAAAGCAGTATGGCGGGCAAAAGATGCAAGATTCCAAAATATGAAGAAAAGGCGGAAGCAAGTATCCACAAAAACATATAAAGTTTTGGAACTGGGTTGAGAGAATACCCATAGAGAAACATGTTCGCTATATTGGCTTGTATTTCAATTCCCGGCATTTTTCCGCCAAACGGAGTTTCAAACTCATCGTGAAGGTCTGGAGAGGTGGCTCCTACAAAAACTATTTTGTTTTCAAAGTTTTCTATTTTTTCATTTTCCAAGATTCTCCAAAAAGGTATCCTTCGTATTGTTTTTGCGGGAGCGGCATAAACGACTTTTTCGGATTTGCTGTCAAAAATATTTACAGCTTCAACGCCCAACGGATTTAAATTTTCTATTTTTTTTGGAAGTTTTCGCGCAACACCGTCTTTGTCTAAAATAATATTTACGTGCGCCAGACGCGTGTTTGTGTTTTCTCTGAATTCGGGAAGTGGAAAAAGTCGCGAAGATTCAAAAATTTCAGCCGCCAGAATTATTGGAAAATCGGCATTTTGTATCGCTGTTTTGAGCGCGGTATCGTCCAATTTTCCAAGATTTGAATTTTCAGAAAAAACCACATCTAACGCGAGCGTTTTGGGTTTGTATTTTTCCAGATTTTCTATAAATCGCGCGAAAACTTTTCTTTGCCACGGCCATTGCCCGATTTTATTTATAGACTCCGAATCTATTTCAACAATTACAATATCTTGATGGATCTGTTTTTTAAAAAAGAGGCGGTCGGAAAAAAAATTTTCAATACCGTAAAAAAGCCCCAAAAAATATGAAGCGCCTACAAATAATCCAGAAATCAAGGTTATTATCGCGTATTTTTTTGCGCTATCCACGGGGTTCCAGAGAATTTTCTATATTTTCTTCTATTATCGCCCCTTCTACTTTAAAAATTGGAGTTTTTCCTAAAATTTCTTTTCCGGAAGTTTTATCTTTCCAAATTCCGATAATGTTTCCGAAAGCGCTGCCGAATTCCGACACCGATTGGTCAAGTTTTGGCAAAAATGTTCCATCTTTTTCTATTCTTCCTATACCTCCCAGAACTTGCCACAAAACTTCATTTGTCACATTTTTTTCTGAACCACTGTTCAATATAAGTATTGCCTCAAATTTTATACTTTCGCCTTCAAATACTTTTTCTAAAGGCGCTCTATTTATTATTTTAAGTGTTTCCCCATTGTTTGTGTTGATTCGGGTGCCGGTTTCTATTTTGGGCGTTTCAATTTTTATATTTTCTTTTTGAGCTTCTTCTGTTTCTTTGTTTTTGTTGGCTTCTTCAATTTTTCTTATTTCCGTTTCTTTTTTTTGTTCCTCCAGAGCTCGTTTTATCCAAGCGCGATTTAAAAAATCGCTGTCAGCTTTTTCTATTTTCAACGTTCTTTTTTCAGTTTTGATTTTTGGCAAGTCTTTTTCATCCACTGATACGAATTCTTTTTCAGACACAATGGTTTCCGAACTTGCGATTATGTTGTTTGTGGCTGTATCTTTGGCTGACACCAAAACCTTGTTTTCTAAAACCAAAATCATTGATTTTCCTTTTGTGAATTCCACTCCAAAACCCGTTCCGCGAACAGCGGCAACCGCGTTTGGGGTTTCAATCTGCCACTCCGAGTCGTTTCCGGCTAAACTTTTTACTTGCGACCAGACTCGGCCCAATGTCAGAATTATTTTTACCGAGAGTTTTCCGCTTGTTTTTTGAAATTCACTTTTTTGTATTTGAATTTTTGTTTCTGAATCAAGTTTCAAAATTGAACCATCCGGAAAATAAATATTTGCGAGCGCGCCGGTTCCAGCGTCTACTATTCTTCCTTCTTCCAGCGTATCCCCAGTTTTTAATTCTTTTATCAGTTTTCCTTTGTCGTCAAATTCAAAAACTTTTTCTTTCAAAACTTCAATCCAAACTTTTTCTCCTGAAATAGAAGCGATTGAGTCCGAAGTAGAGGGGTTTTCCAGCGAAGCGGTATAAGAATTACCGCCAAAGAAAAAAGCGGAACCAATTATACCCGCAAGGACGACTATTGCTAAAATTAGAATTTTCATTATTATCTTGTATTATATATTTAAATTGTCTATTACCAATATTGACATTTTGTAATAAATATAGTATAATTAAAAAATGGTTAAAATAATCTCAATTTTCGCGATAATTCCAATGTTTTTGGTTTTTTCTCCAAGCGCTTTTGCCGCCCAAGGTTTTGACTATTATTTCGGACCAATTTTTGTGCCTTTAAGCACTCAAATAAATACATCAAACACATCGCAGACGGTTGCAACTTTACCTATCCAAAATACAGGAAATAACGCACCACCCACTCAAATAGCAACAATGCAGGCTAACTTGAATTTAATAAAAGCTAATTTGGCTCTTTTGAATTCAAGTTTGGTAAAATCAAATTCTAATAATAATGAACAGGTTGCCGTAAAAAGCGCTTCGCAGATTGCGATGGTTTCTCGCGGGATTCCTCTTGTTCTTGAAGAAGAAAAAGAAAAAATAGAAGAAAGAGGCGCTCTTTCAATATTTGCTTCTTTGATTCCACCGGACGTTAAAAACTTTCCTCTTATTACGACTTATTTGGTGGTTCTAACTTTGACTCTTTTGGGCATAATAGTTTATCTATTTTTCACTAGACGCCAAGATAAGAAACGTGTGATATAATATTTCCATGTGGAAACAATGGACTATTGCGATACTCGGACTTATTTTTATAATTACGCCATTTTTGGGGTTTACTACTTTTATTTTTAAGGCGTTGACGGCTTTTGGTGGAGTTGTGTTTGCCATTTTGGGTTTTTGGCTACTTTCCGCGGAAAAATTATCTGACGGAGACGTGTCTGTTGCGGACGGGGAAAATGAAACCAAATCTGAAAATTCACATGATTTCCAGTAGCGTTAATTTTAAATCTAAAACCTTAAGATACGGTTTTATTTTTTTATTTATCTTGGGGGTTATTTTTTTTATTCCGCGGTTTTTTGCGGATATATCGGATGTTTCCGATATATCCGGACAGGCAATAAAAGCTTTGGAAGAAAAAGTTAAACACGTAAAAACTCCTGAATCGGTAAAAGCAATATATATGACAAGTTGGGTGGCTGGCACTCCAAAATGGAGAACCGAATTGAAAGAATTTATCAAAAATTCAGAAATAAACAGTATTGTAATAGACATAAAGGATTATTCAGGAATTGTTGCTTTTGACACCAAAAGCGAGATTGTGGATAAAGTTGGTTCGGAAGAAATAAGGGTCACTGATCTCAAAGAATTTATAGAAACTCTCCATCAAAACAATATTTATACAATAGCTAGAATTACAGTTTTTCAGGACCCGATTTATGCGAAATATAATTCGTCTATTGCCGTGCACACCAAAAGCGGAGCCAACTGGAAAGATCGAAAAGGATTAATGTATATTGATCCTTCAGCGGAGGAATTTTGGAATTATATAGTGGAGATAGCGAAAGAATCTGAAAAAATCGGCTTTGACGAGTTAAATTTTGATTATATTAGATTTCCTTCGGATGGAAATATGAAAGATATTGTTTTTCCTGTATCATCTGTTGTCGCAACAGCTTCAATTGATTTGCCGGAAACAAAAGAAATTTTACTTGAAAATTTTTTCAAATACCTCCAAAAAGAACTCAAAAGTACCGGCATCCCAATTTCAGCCGATGTTTTTGGGATGGTTATGACAAATTATGACGGGCTTAATATTGGGCAGGTTTTGGAAAGAATTTATCCATATTTTGATTTTATCGCGCCAATGGTTTATCCCTCGCACTATCCAGCCACTTTTCAAGGTTTTCAAAATCCTGCTGTTCATCCATATGAGGTGGTTAAATATTCAATGCAAAGAGGGGTAGAAAGAATGATTGCAGCAAGTTCTTCACCATTGAAATTGCGCCCGTGGTTGCAGGATTTTGACTTGGGGGCTACTTATGACGCGTCAAAAATTCGCGCTCAAATTCAAGCAACTTATGACGCAGGATTAACATCGTGGATGATGTGGGATCCGTCCAATAAATACACCAGAGACGGCTATCTTGACTTTTAGATTAAAAAGAGTTAAAATTAAACTAGGTAAAAACATTGCCCAAAAGGGCGAGAAAGGACATTGAAATGAGAAAAATAATAGTTGTTTTTCTGGTTTGTTTTTGGTTTTTTCCGGGCGTTGCTGAAGCTCAAAATGTTCAGCAGGCGATTACCCGGTTTCTCCCGCATTTTGCGGCTGGTTCTTTGCCGGCTTCCGAATGGGAGACTTCGGTCAATTTTTTCAATAGTACCGCAGAAAATAACAGTATTCTCGTGGAGCTTTTTGACTCCACCGGAAATCCGTTGGTTGTTGCCACATCAAAGGGTGTAGGCGACAAGTTTGGAATTGTTTTGGGACCCAATGCTTCGGATACGGTTACTATTTTCCGAAATAACGGATTTGTGTCTGGTTGGGCAAAAACCACTTCGTTTACGCCTTATGGCGCCAGCTTGAGTTTCTCACAGTTTGTTGGGGGGACGCTTGTGGGTTCCGCAACTGTTTTGTCTTCTCCTACGGTAAATGTTCTTTCGTTTCCGTTGGACAGGGAAAATGGTGTGGCTCTCACTAATCCCGGAAGTCAAAACGCGAATGGTTCTTTTACCGCTTTCAACAAAGCGGGACAAAAGATCAAGGAAGGAACATTTGGTTTTGTCCGAGGTGGGCATTTTGCGAGTTATTTTCGCGAAGCTCCATTTTTTGTTGAAGATGAAGGAAGGATTGTGATTTCGTCCAACATTCCAATTTCTGGAATGGGGCTTGATTTTGACGGACTGGTTTTTAAAACACTTCCGTCTTTGCCAACCCCTCGTAAATTGGATTCAATTCGTTCCGGAGTGAAGATTGGTTTTTTCTATCTGAACTCCAACGATCGTCCGCCGATGGATAAAGAAAAAATACAAAAAGGAATTGCGGAAGCGATTTATTTCCAAAAAACTCTATTGGACAAAGAAATGGTTTTAAACGGATTTAGTCCGATAGAGAATATTCCATATGACCTTGAAGAAAATGGACTTCCCAAGGTTGTGATGGTTCAAGGAGAAAATCGCGAGCAGTATTGGTATTCAACTCCTGACAAAGGAGTTGACGCGATAGACAATGCGATAAAAGGGCGTATCCCAGAAAATTGGGGGTATCAAGTTATTTTTGTGGATGCATTCACGGAAAATCAAGGAACCGTTCTTGCTGGAGGCGGAGGATGGTTTGAAGGCAGACTTTATTTGAATGCCCGCGAAATTCCACTGATGGATAGAAAATTTTTTGGAGATAACTCTCCTTGTCCGCATTCTCCCGTGAGAACAAAGTCTGATTGCGCCAATAACGCTTTCACTGTGTTTAATCACGAGGCGGGACATGCTTTTTGGGCACTTGGACATTCATCTCCGGCGGACGATTCAAATCAAGTCGTTTCCAGCCAAATGAGGTTTCGTTCAATGATGGGACCTTCCGCTCGTGACGGATGTTTTAATCCGGAACAAACCGGAAAAGGTGAGTGCATACTTCTGCCCGTTGAAGCCGAAGGTATTGCCCGAGGTTCAACGTCTAGATTAAACGACTTTGGATGGATTACGGAGGATGAGTCTGTACCTTCGGTTCAAATTCTTTCAAAAGAGTTTGATGGCTCAAGGCTTAAACTTGTTTTTTCCACAGATGATTCAGAGAGCGGGATCAGCTCCGTTTATGTAACAACCAATTCAAATCCGTTTGTCCAATTTTGGAGACAGATTGACCATCGGGACAATTTGTCCGAAATGACCATTGAAGCGACACTCAAAGCCTCAGAGGCAAGACGCGGGTTAGGATTGGGAGTCGGATACGTTAACTTGGTCGTTTTAAACAACCAAGGAAGATATACGATCGTTAATCTTTATTAAAAACTCGTTTCAACATGATGTTGAAGCGAGTTTTCTTTTTGTGGATAACTATGTCATTGAACTTAATAGTAGTTTAAAGATACAATTGAGTTATGAAACGCGCGTTAATTGTAATTGTGATTATTTTAGTTATTTTGATATTCGGTTTTTATTTTTTTGCTCCCAAAGAACCAAAAAATGTTATAAAGTCTTATTTTCCCGACTATTTTCCGGAAGAAATGATCGGAGATCCATACATGGTAAATCTTGAAGTTTTACCAGATTCTCCGACTGGAGATGAAACACATAGAGTTATCGCTTCTTATATAAGTCACACAAGTGAAGAAGAAAATAAAATCAGTTTTAAAAAATATTTTGAAGATAACGGTTTTACGGTTGAAGAAGGCGATGCGGGAGAACAAAGTTTTATTGGCGCAAGAAAAGATAAAATTACATCTTCCGTGACATTTTGGAAAAGGTCGCCAATACAAGTTTCAATAGTTTATATAATTTCAAAATGAGTAAATACTTTTTTTATTCAGCGTCTATAATTGTTTTTGCTGTTTTTTTTCCATTCTTTGCTGGTGCAACACATTTAATAGATAAACCGGCATTTGACTCTTTGGGAGCTTGGACTGATATTGCGCAAGGCAAATGCAATTATTCTTTAAGTGATAGTAGAACTTTTTCAGATGAACCATATCGTTTGTTTTATTCCTTGTCTACCGGTGGAATAGTTGAACGGGATGACACATGGGCGGCGCACATTACGATAAATGGAGTTTCGGAACAGTTGTATACTTACGGAAATTGCAGATGTTCAAATGATCCGGAGAGCGGTTGTCCATACAAAGACAATGTTTATTGGCTTTCTGTTTTTCAGGATAGCGGAGCAGAGACTTCTGATACTGTTACAATAACCGGTGATGTAAATAACAAAGCAGGCAATGTGACAGGCTTTAAAGGATACCAAACAATGGCAACATGGAGGCTTTGTGACGAAAAACAAGTGACCAACAATGGCACCTGCAAGACGATAAGCGGTAATATTCAAAGCGATAAAATCAGCTGTATTGGATCCTGCGGTCCTACAATTTCATATACTACGGAATTTGCTCAAAACCCGGTTGTAAAAAAAGACGGTCAAGTTTGGCAAAATGGTACAACTTTAACAAATACTTCTATTGATAATATAGAAACTCATAATTTTATTTTATACGGCACCGCTTCGGATGGAAATAATACTTCAAAAGAATTTGAGCTGGGTAGAGTAACAGTAACAGTAAGACCTGAAAATGCGCCATTTTGTCAACAAGATTTATATTCAACAACTGTCAATTCCCTAATAACAATACAGGAAAAGAGTGGAAATAGTGTTAATTGGTCGGCTCCGGGCGGTACTCCTTCGCAAAGCACATCTCCAAGTTCAAGTTTTTCTACAAGTTATACCAGCACAGGTGAAAAAACAGTTACATTATCAAACGGATCTTCATTGGGAACTTGTAGTATTAATGTAACACCATCAATACAACTTGGAACTTCCGGAATTGATATAAAAGCGGACGGGCAAGATTCTCTTACTATTCCATCCACAAAATCTAATTTCATTCTTTCTTGGAGTCCATCTCCTTCAGAAGGAACTTTGACTAATTGTTTCAGTACCGGAGACTGGTTGAATAAGTCTAGACCATCTTCTGCCTCCAATGTTGCAATATCAACGGTTGGAATTACAGGCACAAAAACATATGGCATAGAATGTCTTAATGAAATAGGTGAAACCGTATCTGATAGTGTTTTGGTAACTGTTACTGGTGATTCAGGACAGCAAAGCGAGACATGCAGTCTTGAGGCAAGTTCAGATTGGGTAAATCCAGGGCAAGAAGTTTCTTTTATCATAGGTTCAAATCCAAACAATTTTTCTTTTTATTGGACCGGCACCAATAATGGAATTAGCATGAGTCAAGTAGAAGGTACCGGAAATACTACAAGGATTGAAAAACACAAATTCAATAATGTGGGAAGTACTTATGTAAGACAAGCCCATGTTCGTTTGCCTAATGGAACTTGTCATACTAACTCTGTTACTGTAGATGTTGTTGAACCAGATGGTGGTAGCGGAAGAGGAGGCGTAGGCGGGGCGACAAAGTATTATGGCTGTTCTGGGGCAACGGATACTAATTTTGGACAAGGAACAGGATGCGCAGAATATTCTTCGTATATAAATCCAACAAGAACGCCATATTCTGGTTCTGCTGGTAGAGATATATGTATGTTAAATTGTGCACCAGGAGAAGTTGAAATCGAGATTCCTCCTCCTCCACCGCTGGCTGTTAATTTAAAGGCGGCTACTGATGGAAATGTGGATTTTGGTGGAAATTGGAAAACTGCTCTTCAAGGATTTAAACCCGTGTTAAATGTTGATTTATGGGCATCGCCTGGAAATCAGGTTGTTTATAGTGATGTGGTGGCATATCATTTTGATTGTTCTTCAGATGGGAGTATAGAAATGACTGTGCCCATAACTCCGTGGTGGAGAGGTGGCAATGGTCAGGGTGTTGCTGTAAATTTGTGTGATTATAAAAATACAGGAACTTTTACGGCAACAGCTATAGCTTTGGGAAACGCTTTTGGTGCTAGTTATTGTGGTTGGTCCGGTAATTACTATACTCCGTGGCCCTGTCGTGAAATAGATAGAGGAACAGTTGAAATTCAGGTTGATCCTCTTCCACAAAATTTTACGATGACCGATATTTTATGGACCATACAGTCTGGTACACCGCGTTATCGCGCTGATTATGATTACAACACTGATGGAAAACTTGACAAGTCTGATCGCGATATTCTAGCAACAAGAATCAGTGGCTTAGGCGGAGGACAAGCCAATTTTTGCAGTGAATATATGGCTGCTCCAGGTGTGAAGACTTGCGATGTGAATAAAAACGGAGTAGTGAATGTGGGGGATACTTTAGTATATACGTTTTATCTTAGAACTCTTGATATTCAAATAGGAAGTCTTGGCGCAAGGAACGCGAAAGCGAATGTTTATATGACTTCAAACGCCGGCGCAACTGTAAACTTAACTTCCAACGCTCCTTTCGGTCATTTAATTGTTCCTTCTTCTGTCTCTGTTCCGGCTGGAAGCACTGTAGCAAGTGCTGAATTAAGATTGCCTATTTTGAATATTTTAAGAAATTATTCTATAACTTTAACTGGACTTGCCGGCGGAGGCACAACTCGCACAAGCAATCCATTAACTTTGAATGTAATCGGAGCTTCAAGACCGCTTTCTGTTCCAGATTTTGCTCTCAATAAAAATCGTGATATTTTTGTAAACATAGTTGGTACACAGGCGGTTACCAGTAATACCGCAAAAATTACCGTAGGAGTATTTGATGGGTTTTCTAGCAACGTTAATCTTTCCGTGCAATCGGTAAGTCCAGCGATTTCAGGAGCAACATTCAATTTTTCTGATGCATCTTTGACTCCGAGCGAGTTTACAACCGGTTCTGACTTTTCTGTAACAGTGCCCGCAAGTACCGCGCCGGGAGTTTATACAATTACTGTTCGTGGGGCTGATGGGGGGTTTGTAAGAGATGTAAATGTAAGGTTAAATGTAAATACAAGAGACCCGTCTTTTAGAGAGATTTAAAAATTTATGGAAAACAAATCATTTTTGGTGCCATCTTCTATTGTTTTGGCAGGAGTTTTGATTGCCGGAGCTGTTGTTTATACAAATGGTCCGCGAATTTATGATTCTGGAAATATCGCTCAAGTCAAAAAAAATGTTGCCCAGCAGCAAATTCCGGCAGATTTAAAATTAAGAGACGGAGACCATGTTTTAGGAAACCCAAATGCTAAAGTTACAATCATAGAATATAGTGATTTTGAGTGTCCTTTTTGCGGACGGATGTTTGCTGAAACTTTGCCAAAAATTAAAGAAAATTTTGTAAAATCCGGAGAAGCAAAGTTTGTCTATAGGCATTTTCCTTTGCGTTCGATCCACAAAGACGCTCAAAAAGCGGCGGAAGCATCGGAATGCGCTTCAGAACAGGGTAAATTTTGGGAATATCACGACAAGGTTTTTGAAAAACAAAGCTCATTGGGTATAGAAAATTTAAAATTGTGGGCAAAAGATTTAGGTTTGAACTCCGCTCAATTTGATTCTTGTCTGGACTTTGGAAAATACTCTACTCGCGTGGATATTGATTATAACGAAGGTTTGGTTTTGGAAATTAACGGTACACCCGCAACTTTTGTAAATGGAAAATTAATTTCTGGAGCTCAGCCGTATGAAGAGTTTGAGAAAGTGATAAGAGAAGAACTTAAATAAAATTCCAAATCCTATATGCTTTATGATTTAATTATTCTTGGTGGGGGTCCTGCGGGAACTGCCGCGACGGTTTACGCGGCGCGAAAGCGCCTCAAAACTTTGTTTGTCACAGAATCTTTTGGTGGACAGTCCGTTGTTTCTGATGATATTCAAAATTGGATAGGGGAGACGCATATAACTGGTTTTGATTTGGCAAAAAAATTTGAAGAACACGTAAAATCTTTTGGCGATATTGTGGAAATTAAAATAGAACTTGCGCGTGAAATCAAAAAAACTGGTGAAAATTTTACTGTAAAAACTGATTCGGGCGAATTTGAAGGTAGAGCTTTAATTTTGGCAATTGGGGCACGGCGCAGAAAACTTAATGTTCCGGGAGAACAAAAATTTGAAGGAAAAGGTGTTGCTTATTGTTCCACTTGCGACGCGCCTTTGTTTGCCGGAAAAAAAGTCGTTGTGGTTGGCGGAGGCAATGCGGGACTTGAAGCGGTAGTGGATCTTTTTCCGTATGCCGAACACATAACACTTTTGATAAGGAGCGATTCCATGAAGGGAGATCCGGCGACGCAAGAAGAAATAAAGAATAATCCCAAAGCAGAAATTATTTTCAATGCCGAGATTAAAGAAATTTTGGGAGATAAATTTGTAACAGGACTTAAGTATCAAGATTTAAAATCAGGCGAAACAAAAGAATTGGAACTTGGTGGAGTTTTTGTGGAAATCGGTTCGGTGCCGAATTCCGAATTAGTGAAAGATTTAGTGGAAATTGACCAGTGGGGGCAGGTAAAAATTGACTCAAAACACGCTTCAACTTCTTGCGTGGGAATTTTCGCGGCGGGCGATATTACGGACGACCCATACAAACAAAACAATATTTCCGCCGGAGACGGCGTAAAAGCCGCCCTTGCTGCGTATAGTTATTTGCAGAAACGTAGTATGGTAAAATAAATTTATGTTTATGAAAAAACCGAGGATTGCTATAAATGGATTTGGGAGGATTGGAAGGTCGTTTTTCCGGACCGCTTTTGGGGATAAACATTTTGATATTGTCGCCGTAAACGATCTTTCGGATACCAAAACACTCGCATATT